>JANLTL010000519.1:0-4563 GCA_031362905.1 Burkholderiales bacterium
GACCCGCAAGAACGCCCGCTTCGCTCGCGAGATGATTATCGCCCTGCCGCACCAGGTGGACTACACAAATAAATCCGGACTACCTGCCGGATTGCGGTTTGGGATTGCGGTTTGCCATGCCGTGAAAACCCTTGGTGAGAGCGGATCTCAGGCCAACATCCGCGCTAACCCGCTCCCCAAGCACCTGACGGGATGGCTTCCTTGAAAAAACTCAGTTCTCCTTACCGGACTCGCGCACACTCTCCGCCAGCTTGCGCCGCAACACCTTTCCCAGCGCATTGCGCGGAAATGCACTGACGAAATGCAGCTTGAGCGGGATGGCATACGCGGGCAAGCGCTTCTTCGCATGCGCAAGCAATTCGTCTGCCGTCACCTTGACGTACGGGCGCGGCACCACGAATGCATGAATCTCCGCCGCGCGCAAATCGTGTGCGCGCCACGCTGACAGCCCCGCCACCGCTGCATCACCCACACCGGGATGCTCGTACAACACCTCTTCAATATCACGCGGATAAACCGGGTAGCCCGCTGAAAAAATCACGTCCTTGCGGCGGTCAATCACGAAGAAGTAGCCATCTTCATCCATCCGGCAAATGTCGCCGGTATGCAGCCAGCCGTCGCGCAGCGCTTGCGCGGTCGCGCGCGGACGGTTCCAGTAGCCCTGCATCAACTGCGGGCCGCGCACGGCCAACTCGCCGGCTTCGCCGGGGCCAAGCACGGCGCCGGTGTCGGGGTGCACGATACGCGCCTCGGTATCGGGCAGCGGCAGGCCCATCGAGCCGTGACGGCGGCGGCCCGAGAACGGATTGCAATGCGTGGCTGGGCCGGCTTCGGTCAGGCCATAGGCTTCGACCACGCGCCCGCGCGTAAGTTTTTCAAACTCCTCCTGCACCTCAACCGGCAAAGGTGAGCCGGACGAGGTGCAGATGCGGATCGACGCCACGCCAAATTTGCGCACGCCGGGAAAATGCGCGAGTGCCTGAAACATCTGCGGCACGCCGGGAAAGATCGACGGCTTTTCGCGCGCAATCGTCTTCAGCGTTTCTTCCACATCAAAACGCGGCAGCAGAATCAAGGTGGCGCCAAGCAGCGGCGCAAAGTTGAGGCAGCCGGTAAGGCCGTAGGCGTGCGAGAACGGCACCGCCGCCAAAATCCGCTCGTCGCCGGGCCGCAACTCCGGCGACCAGTGGCGCAACTGCAAGGCGTTGGCCGCGAGCGCGGCGTGCGTCAGCATCACACCACCGGGCATGTCTGCGCTTGCGTCAGTAGCGCTGCCGGCCACCGCTCCACCAGGCGCAGTACTCGTGGTGCCGCCTGTGGTACCACTGGTACCACTCGTATACGCGATCACCGCGAGATCGCCGATCTGCACGTCGATCTGCGGCACATTGCGGTTGCCGCGCGCCAGCAGCAGGCCAAAGCGCGAGAACTGGCAGTCAGCGTCAATCTCCAATTGCGCGTGCTGGGCCGGTGGCCGTTTTGCAGCCGGCGCATCGCGCACACCGGCCCCTTCCATCGCGCGAAACATGACGCGCTGACGCAAGCCCATGTAAGACGTCAGGCCCGTGAGCACCATATGCGTGAGACCGGCACGGTCCGCAATCACCTCGATCTCGCCACGCAGGGACGTGAGCGCCACCAGCACGCGCGCCCCCGAGTCCTGTAAACGCTCCACCAATTCTTCACGTGAAAACAGAGGATTGACGAACACCGCCACGGCACCGAGCTTCAACACGCCGTAGTAAGTAATCACCGCTTGCGGAATGTTCGGCAACACGATGGCGACGCGGTCACCCTGCTTGACCCCGCGCGAAGCCAGTCCATGCGCGAAGCGGTTCACCAGGCGGTCGAGCATGCGATAGCTGATGCGTGCGCCGTAGAAGGTCATGGCAGCGGTCGCGCCAAAGCGCCGCGCCGCTACCTCAAGCGTGCGGCCAAGCGGAGCAAAGGGCGCACGAATGCCGTAGGGCGTACGGCTGTCGTAAAACTTGAGCCAGGGGCGTGCCGCTTCAAGGGCGCGCATTTGCGCACGCCGCGCGGCGCGCTCTTCGGCGAGACGCGCCGGGCCGAGAAAGCGCTCAATCGCGCGGTTGACCGCATCAGGCCGCTCGACCATCACCTGATGTGCCGACACCGGGATCACGACTTCTTCCGCCCCCGGAATCAACTGCGCAATTTGCCGCTGCGCCGCTTCGTCAAACAGAAAATCGCGCTGCCCAAGGATCACCAGCGACGGCGCGGTGATGCGCATCAGCGTTTCGGTGCCATCCCACTTAGAAAGCGCGTTTCGGTTCTGCGCAGTCACCACATGCGCCGGGGGATACAGGCGCGCGAGCGGCACAAAGCGTTGCGCCACGCCGAGCAGCCAGGCCGGCAAGGCCAGCAGCGCACGCCCGGTCCATTTCAGATGAAAGCGCACCGCCGAGCCAATGATGACCAGTTTCTCGACCCGCTCGGGAAACCGCGCCGTGAAAAAGGCACTGATCGCCCCGCCAAACGAATGCGCCACCAGCACAAAGCGCTCAGGCGCATCAACGGCGGCGAGCAGGGCAGCCACGTCGCCGCACAATTCTTCGACGTCATAGCGCGAATGCGGCGCATCGGACAAGCCATGCCCGCGCAAATCAAGCGCGATCACCCGGCTGTCGTAATGAAAATGATCGAGCTGAAAGTGCCAGTAGGCCGCGCGCCCGCCGAAGCCGTGGATGAACACAATGGTGCGCAGCGCATCACGCGGGCCGGCATCCACCACCGAGAAACGCACGGTGCTGCCATCGGGCTGCGGCAGGGCGATGGTGCGGCGGTAGAGATCAACATCGATGCTCATGCGCGGCTTTCGTGCTGGCAGCGTTGGGGTTGGCAGCCATCCTGTTGGCGGCTATCGTGCTGGCAGCTGGCGCGGGGCCGTCGCATAACTTCGATAAGATGCTGCGCCATCACTTCCCCTCCTAAAGGATCGCCACCATGCGTGTATTCAGACTCTATACCAAACCCAACGGCGACTCGGCCCTCGATCTGCACGAAATGCCAATGACCGGCACCGAGCGTCCGATTTCGGAGACGTTCGAAGCCGAGTCAGTTTTCTTCCGTGACACCCCCGAAGGCCATGTGCAAAGCTGGCACAACGCCCCGCGCCGCCAGCTCATCGTGCTTACCACAGGCCTGATGGAAATCGAAACCAGTGACGGGCAGCGCACCATGTGCCAGCCCGGCGATCTGGTCTTCGCTGAAGACTTCACCGGCCAGGGCCACATCACGCGCTCGCTGCGCGGCGTGCGCGGCTTCATGCATCTGGTGATGCCGGATGATTTTGAGGTCAAGGATTGGCCGCTGGTGCGCGCCGGGTAATAATTCATCACTCCCATCCATCCCGTTCAAGGAAACGACCCTCATGAAAGCCATCACCTTCCCCGGCGACCGCCAACTCGAGATCATTGAATTGCCCGACCCCACGCCCGGCCCTGGCGAAGTGGTGCTGGAGATCAAGGCATCGGGCATGTGCGGCAGCGATTTGAAGTTTTATCGCGCCATCGGCGGGCCGGCATCGCTCGGCTTCAAGGCTTCGGCTGGTCCAGTGGTAGCCGGGCATGAGCCCTGTGGCGTGGTCGCCGCTGTCGGCCCCGGCGTCGATAAAGCGCAAGCGTTCATCGGCATGCGCGCGATGGTGCATCACTACCGCGGCTGCGGCGTCTGCCCGCAATGCTCGACCGGCTGGATGCAACTATGCGACGAAGGCGTCAAGGAAGTCTACGGCGTCACCGGACACGGCGCGCATGCCAAATACATGAAGGCCCCGGCGCGCACGCTGGTCGAGTTGCCCGAGCCGCTGTCGTTTGAGACCGGCGCAGCCATCTCATGCGGCACTGGCACCGCCTGGGGCGCCTTGCAGCGCATGGGGCTGATGGGGCAGCACAGCATTGCCATCTTCGGCCAGGGGCCGGTCGGCCTGTCGGCGACGCAACTGGCTGCCGCGATGGGCGCGCGCGTGATTGCGCTCGACGTGAGCCCCGAGCGCCTCGCCCGCGCGAAGGAATTTGGCGCCGCCGAAACCATCAACCCCTCCACCACTGATGACGTGGTCGGAGCGATCAAGGCCCTCACGCAGGGTCTCGGTGCGCATTTGTCCCTCGATGCTTCGTCGTCATCCGACGCGCGCGCGCAGGCAGTGCGCTGTGTGCGTACCTGGGGCAAGGCCTGCTTTGTCGGCGAAGGCGGCAGCGTCTCGTTGGACGTCAGCCCCGATCTGCTGCGCCGGCAGGTCACGTTGATCGGCTCGTGGACATTCTCCACGGTGGGTCAGGCAGACTGCGCGCAGTTCGTCGCCGAACGCGGCATCGATGTCGACAAACTGTTCACGCATCGCTGGCGCCTCGACCAGGGCAAGGAGGCCTACGCCCTGTTTGACCAGCAAAGTTCGGGCAAAGGCGTGATCCTGCCGTCGTGACGCGCGCACTCGTGTTTGGCCAGAAATGCGATTCGCGCTGCCCGCAGAGGCGCATGGAACGGGCATCTGCGAAGCCATACCTCTGAAGCCCTTGGTACGAGCGCTTCTTCAAACAGAGG
>JANLTL010000377.1:0-2380 GCA_031362905.1 Burkholderiales bacterium
GGCGTTTTTCCTCCCGCGCCCAGCAATCGATCGGCATCGATTCAAGCCGCGACATGCTGGCCATGGCGCGCGTGAACCTTGAGGCGGCGGGCATCCGCAATGCCCAGGTGCGCCACGGCGAAATCTACGCCCTGCCCTTTCCCGACGGCTTCAGTGATTTCGTCACAATCCACCAGGTGCTGCACTTCCTCGAAGACCCGGTGCGGGCCTTAAGCGAAGCCGCGCGCATCTTGAGCCCCGGCGGCCGCCTGATGATCGTCGATTTCGCGCCCCATGATGTCGATGAGCTGCGCACCGCTCACGCCCACCGGCGTTTGGGGGTCGCCGCTGAACACATGGCGCAGTGGTTGCACCGCGCTGGTCTCACCCTGATGCAACATGACGTGCTGCCGCCACCCTGGCGCAAGGATGGCACCGGGCTCACCGTTTCCCTGTGGCTGGCCCAGGCGCCGCCTGCCGCCACGAATTCAACTTCCATCCCCCGACTGGACACTGCCACATGATCGCCTTTGCCGACGACGTTTCAGGAATAACCGTGTCCTTCGAATTCTTTCCGCCGAAGAACGAGGCCGACGAAAGTTTCTGGCGCACCATCGCCAAGTTGGAAACCGTGCATCCGCAATTTGTCTCCGTCACCTACGGGGCCGGCGGCACAACGCGTGACCGCACGCTGAAGACAGTGGCCCGCATCGCCGCCGAAACCAGCCTGAAGCCCGCCGCGCATTTGACGTGTGTTGGCGCCAGCAAGGACGAGGTGAACGACGTGGTGCGCGATTTCCATGCCGCTGGCGTCCGCCACATCCTGGCGCTGCGGGGCGATCCGCCGGGTGGCGTCGGCACCAAATTCGCGCCGCACCCGCAAGGCTATCGCAACGCCGCCGATCTGGTGCGCGGCATCCGCGACCATGGCGATTTCGAAATCTCCGTCTCGGCCTACCCGGAGCGCCATCCGGAATCCGTCTCGATCGAGGAAGACCTGGCCTTCATGGCCGACAAGGCCGAGCACGGCGCCACCCGCGCCATCTCGCAATTCTTCTTTCACAACGCGTTCTTTTTGCGGTTGCGGGACCGTATCGCGGCACGCGGCATCGACATCGAACTGGTGCCGGGTATTTTGCCCATCACGTCGTTTGCAAGGGTCAGCGAATTCGCCGCCAAATGCGGTGCCCAGGTCCCCCCCGCCCTGGCGCAGCGTTTTCACGGCCTCGATGACGAACCCGAAACAAGAAACCTTGTTGCCGCGATGGTCGCCGCCGAACAGGTGGCGGCGCTGCGGCGCGAGGGCGTCACCCACTTCCACTTCTACACTTTGAACCGCGCCGACCTCGTCTACGCCATCTGCCGCGTGCTGGGGCTGGGGAGTGTTGCGGAGGCGGCGTAAATTGACGAGATTCGCCGCGCTTTTTGGCGCAATTTGCCCCTCTGCACGCCCGGTGCGGGGCGGAATTGCCGGACCGTGTCAGGCAAGTTGCGATTGCAACCGGCGCTGATCATGACGGCTTCCGGTGGCTCGGGCGTGTTGGAAACTGCTTGACTCCGTCAGTCAGTTTAGGTATAAATTCCCCGATGTACCGGACCCCTTCGATCTTGCGCCTCAGCGTGCATCGTGAGGCCGAGCCGGAACCCATTGCAACTCTTAAACCCCCGTCCCAGCCGCCCGTGGCCCAATGCGCCGCCTTTATCCGCCTCTGCCGCGACAGTCTCGTGCCGCTGCTTGACCGCTCCGCGATCGCGACGAGCAAGGAACTCCGCATCCTGAAAGAGCTGAGGTCCGAACGTGGCGACTGCGCCGCGGCAATCAGCACCTCGCTCGCCATCGATGACGGCGAAATGAGCCGCCTCGTCGCCAGGCTCGCGGCCCGCAACCTGGTGAGCAAAACCTTAGGCACCGACCGCCGCAAATCCGCCCTCTGGCTCACCCCCACCGGCCGCGCCCTCGTCGACCGCAACAATTGGGCCGAATACAGCCTGCTGGAAGCGCGGCTTGAGGGGTTGACAGCGGCGGAGCAGGACACCCTGCGCCAAGCCATGGCCGTGGTGACGGAACTGCTCTGCGGTGCGAGTCTGAAGTAAGTGCAGCGCCCCGGGGCGGCGCTGCGCAGGGGGCTTCAGCTTTTTCTGAGCCATCCGAAACGATGCAGCGCGACCTTGCTTTCAATTTCGCTTGATAACACAATAACATACGAGCAAATTGCCCTGTTAACGTAGCAGAAAGCGCACTTCGACGCGGTGCGGGAGGCCAAGGTGCGCCGCTTTTATAGACTTACAGAAAAATTCGTTGACCTGTTAAATTTTACAAATAATGTTGCTCAACGGGATTACGGTGACAGGATTACGGTGACAGTGCATTTAATTTCTCTCCTGGGATTACGGATTACGG
>JANLTL010000389.1:0-15735 GCA_031362905.1 Burkholderiales bacterium
CGAAGAAGGAGCGGCAGATCCGCAAGAGCTTCGGCAAGCTCGACCAGCAGCCCAAGATCCTGATCGTCACGGAGAAACTGCTCACCGGGTTCGATGCGCCCGTGCTCTACGCCATGTATCTCGACAAGCCGATGCGCGACCACACCTTGCTGCAGGCCATCGCCCGGGTGAACCGCCCCTACGAGAACGAGGCGCAGGAGATGGTCAAGCCGCACGGATTCGTCCTCGATTTTGTCGGTATCTTCGACAAGCTGGAAAAGGCGCTGGCCTTCGACAGCGACGAGATCAACGCCATCGTCAAGGACCTCAAGCTGTTGAAGGTGCTGTTCCAGAACAAGATGGAATCGAAGGCGCCGGAGTACCTGGGCCTGATCGAGCGCAACTTCGACGACAAGGACGTGGACACCCTGATCGAGCATTTCCGCGACCCCGAGCGGCGCAAGGAGTTTTTCAAGGAATACAAGGAAATCGAGATGCTCTACGAGATCATCTCGCCCGATGCCTTTTTGCGGCCATTCATCGCCGATTACTGGACGCTGTCCGCCATTTATCACGTGGTGCGCAAGGCTTACACCAAGACCGTGATGGTGGACCGGGAATTCCAGCGCAAGACCAACCTGATGGTGCAGGAGCAGGTGGGCAGCGATGGCGTCTCGAAGGTGGACGACCTCGTCGCGATCAACGCGGACACCATCGAATTGATCAAGAATCGAAAGGGCGGCGAGGGAACCAAGGTCATCAACCTGATCAAGAGCATCGAAAAGCTGGCCGAGGAGGCGAGCGATGATCCGTATCTCATCGCCATGGCCGAGCGCGCCCAGGCTGTACAGGAGAGCTTCGAGCAGCGCCAGACCAGCACAGCCGAGGCACTGGCCGCGCTGCTTAAGGAAGTGGAAACCAACGAAGTTCGCAAGAAGGAGCAGGCCGAGAAGCGATTCGACGGGCTGACCTACTTCGTCTATCGCAGCTTGCTCGACGCGAAGATCGGGAATGCGGAAGCCGTCAGCCGCAAGATTCGCGAGGCATTCAGCGAATTCCCGAATTGGAAGCGTAGCGAAAATGCCCTGCGCGAGTTGCGCAAGAAAGTCACCTTCGCCATCTTCGCCGAGACCGATGATCTGGACCGGGTGACCGCCATGGCGGACGAGTTGTTCACCCTGCTGGAGAAGGCGGACCGGATTTAGCGCGATGAAAGCCGCAGATCAGAAAAAGGCGTTCAAGGAGCGCGTGCGTCTTTGGGCGGGCAAACTTGACGTGAAGGTGGTCTGGCTGGGGGTTCGCCCGATGCGCAGCAAATGGGCCTCATGCTCTACCGCCGGCCATTTGAATTTCAGCGACGAGCTACCCGGCCTGGATGCCGAGTTGTGGGATTACGTGATCGTCCATGAGTTGCTCCACTTCTTTGTGCCCAACCATGGAAGACTCTGGAAAAGCCTGATGCGTGCTCATTTAGGGGCGTATGAAACATATGCAGCGGAGTTGAAGCGCGTTGCCCCCAACGTTTAGGCAAGTCGATTGGCCGCAGCGCCTGAATGAAAGTACGAGAACTAGACGCCCAGCAATCGTGCAGTTTCATGCACCGGCAAGCCCATCACGCCGGTGTAACTGCCTGACAGGTGGCTGATGAACGCGCCGGCCTTGCCCTGAATGCCATAGGCGCCGGCCTTGTCGAACGGCTCGCCGGTCGCGATATAGGTGTCGATCTCGCGGCGTGACAATTTCGCAAACGTCACAAGCGATTCCGACACGGCTACCTTGATGGCCTTGCCGTGTGCGACGGCAATACCGGTCAGCACGCGATGCGTCTTGCCCGACAGCAACCCCAACATTCGCCGTGCATCCGCTGCGTCTTCGGGCTTGCCGAGAATCAGGCGGCCCAGACAGACGGTGGTATCAGCTGCCAGCACGGCCTGCGCGACGCGAGCTTGCGCGTGCATCGCCTGTATGCCGGCCTGCGCCTTGGCATGTGCAAGGCGCTTGACGTAGGTACGCGGCGCTTCACGGCCGTGCACGCTTTCATCGACGGTGAATTCACCGAGACACAAAACTTCGAATCGCACGCCGATCTGGGTGAGCAACTCGGCACGGCGCGGGCTCGCGGACGCCAGATAGATTTTCGGGGTCGCCATGGTCACTCGCGATGATAGGGATGGCCCTTGACCACGCTCCACGCGCGATACAGGGCTTCGGCCAGGAGTACGCGCACTAGTGCATGCGGCAGGGTCAGGCTCGACAGGCGCAGCAAGGAAGCGGCCTTTGACTTGATGTCGGGAGCGAGCCCGTCCGGTCCGCCGACGATGATGGCGACATCGGCACCGCCACCGAGCCAGCCCTCGAGCAGTTTTGCCAAGCCTTTGGTGTCGGCATCGCGGCCACGTTCATCCATTACTACAACCGTGGCACCCTTGGGGATTGCTGCCAGAATGCGTTTGGCTTCGGCCGCCATCATCTGCTCGGGCGTCTTGCCACCTTCACGCGGTTCCGGCTTGACTTCAACAAGTTCCAGCCTTGCCTCGGGCGGCATACGCTTCGCGTATTGGTTGTAGCCATCGACCACCCAGGCGGGTGCCTTGTTGGCCACGGTGATCAGGTGAATCCGCATCCGCAGGGTCAGAGGCAGATTTCCAGCTCGGCACCCGGCGGACGATAGAGGTCCACCGCATTGTCCCAATAGACTTTGGAAGCGAGTTCGGCGCCCAGTACGCGCTCGACCAGATTGATGTCGTCCACCGCAAACGGGCGCTCGGCGCGCGTCGAGGGCAGGTCGGTGCCAAACATCAGCGCGGACGGGTTGACCTTGGCGATACGCTCGATGGCCTGCCCCACGTCCATCTTGACGCGGCCGAAACCGGTTGCCTTGATCTTGGCGCCAGCGCGCACCAAATCAAGCACCACCGGCATACCCGCTTCGGTCATGCCCAGATGGTCGATCACGATGCGTGGCAATCTGGACAGCGCGCCAACGTGCGGCGCGAGCGTGGCGGCATCTGCGTAAATCTCGGCATGCCAGCCTGCCGCCGCATGCGCACGCCGCGCCAGGGATACCACCTCATCGACGCTGTCGATGCGCCCGCGAAACAGGTTGAAGCGCAGCGCGCGTACTCCAATCGATTCGAGCTCGACGATCTCCTTGTCGGGCACATCGTTCGGCACTTGCGTGACGCCGACCCAGCCGTTGCCGAGCCTGGCCAATGCGGCCTTCAGATAGGTCTGGTCATAGCCGTGGAACGAGCCCGAGACGATCGCGCCACCTTCGATGCGCAAGAGGGCAGCGCGCGCCTTGTACACGTCCAGCGGAAAGTGCGGCGGCGTGTAGCCCCGATTGGCCACAATCGGAAAGCGGTGATCAATGATGTGGCAGTGGCAATCGAATAGCCGGCCGCGCGAGACCGATTGCGCGTAAACCGGCAAGGCTGCCATGCCGGCAGCCAGTCCCAGCCCCTTCAGAAGCGCACGACGGCGGCTGCGATGGATGTCTTCGGACCAGGTCGCCGCGCCGTGCGTCATCGCTTACTTCTTGGCGGCTTTCCTGGTGGCCGTTTTGGCTACCGCCTTCTTCGCTGGCTTCTTCGCAGCGATTCGTTTGACCACAGCCTTTTTGACCGCCACCCTCTTGACCGCCACCCTCTTGACCGCAATTTTCTTTGGCGCGACCTTCTTCACGGCGACTTTCCTGGCTGCGGGCTTTTTTGCGGGGGTTTTTCTGGCTACCGCTTTCTTGGCAGCGACCTTCTTTGCCGCCTTCTTCGCAGGGGCCTTGGAAGCCCCTTTTTTCACAGCCTGCTTCACAGCCTGCTTCACAGCCTGCTTCACAGCCTTCTTCACAGCCTTCTTCACAGCCTTCGTTACCGCCTTGGTCACTGCCACCCTTGCCGTCACGGCAGCTGCCTTGGCTTTTTCAATGACCCTCTTCGCCTCTTGCGCCGCTTTCTCGGTGGCCGTCATGACCTTGACGCGCTTCTGGCCCCACAACTCTTCGAGGTTGTAGTGCTGCCGTGCCGCCGGCTGCATGATGTGCACTACGGCGTCGGAACAATCGACCAGCACCCACTCGCCGCTGCCGCCGCCCTCCATGCTGACGATGCGTCCGCCTGCGGCCTTGACCTTGTCGATCACATTGAGCGCCATGGCGTTGGTCTGGCGCGCCACATCCGCGGTGGCAATGATCACGCGGTCAAATTCGGTCGAGCCTTTGGTGGTGTCGAACACGGCGATATCGCGTGCCTTGATATCATCGAGTGCGTCGACAATGATTTCCTGCAGATGCTTGATGTCCAAATTCACCTCACTGGTAGAGACTATGCTCGGCAATATACTCGTAGACCGATGCCGGCAACAGATAGCGCGCCGAGACCCGGGTGCGAATCAGGGTGCGGATTTGCGATGACGAAATTTTGAGCGGCGTCATTTCGATGCTGAAGACGCGCCCGGCCGGCTCCGCCAGCGCGCTGCGGTCATTGGTCAGTCGGTGCGTCACCATCGCCGCGAGGGCGGCCGGCAGCTCACCAAGATCAAACGGTTCATTGGCTCTGCGCGCGACCGCCACGTGGGCAAACTCAAACAACTTCTGCCAGCGATGCCAGGTGGGCAGATTGACGAACTGATCGGAGCCGACAATCATGACGAGCGGACGGGCATCACCAAATTCTTGCCGGAAGCTGGCCAGGGTATCGACGGTGTAGGTGGGGCCGCGGCCCTCGGCTTCGCGCGCGTCGACTTCAAAGCGTGGATTGGTCTCGACCGCGAGGCGCGCCATCTGGACGCGATGTTCGATGGGCGCGATCAGTCCCGAGCGCTGCCAGGGTTTGCCGGCAGGCAACAGACGTACCTGATTGAGTCGCAGCGAGTCCGCGCATTCTTCGGCGAGGCGCAAATGACCGAAGTGGATCGGGTCGAAGGTGCCGCCCAGAATGCCGATTGGCTCGTTGTTGGTGGCAGGCAAAATGTGGCGCGCAGGCGGGCAATGGGGGATGAATTTTATCCGAGAAGGGCAGCCGGCCGTTATTGGGTCGTTCTGCCCAGCGCAGTGGCGCAGCACGCCAGGGCCTCGGCGGCGCCGGTGGCGCGCATCAGGTCGCGCCGCAGGGCGGGGCGAATCACGCCGTAGGCATCAAACTGTTCGATCATCGCGAAAAACGGGTCCCAGAATCCATCCGCATCGCATAGGCACACCGGCTTGTGGGCGAGGCCAATATCATCGAGCGTCAATACCTGGGTTAACTCGTCGAGTGTGCCGATGCCGCCCGGCAAGGCAATCACTGCCTCCGCTTCGCGCAGGATGGAGCGCTGGCGCTCATCGAGCGAAGCCACAAAGTGCAACTCGCCGATGGCGACGCCCGCTCCCTCGCGCGTGCGCAGGGCGTCGAGCATGAATCCACACACTGACCCCCCCGCCTGATTGGTGGCGCGCGCCACCAGGCCCATCAGGCCGCGCTCGCCACCACCGTAGATGATACGAATGCCACGTTCCCCACATAGCCGGCCCAGGTCGCGCGCCAGGTTTTGTGTGGCCTCAGGCAGGCCATCGGACGCCGAGCAGAAAACCGCTACCGACTGCATGCAAGGCTCCGGTCAAACCTTGATGATTTCGTCCAGGCCAATGTCTACCGCCGGAGCAGATTGGGTAATACGGCCTACCGAGATGTAGTCCACACCGGTTTCGGCGATGCCGCGAATCGTCTCCAGGTTGACGCCGCCCGACGCCTCCAGCGGTACGCGACCGCCGCCCATGCGCACGGCTTCGCGCAGCATGTCGAGCGACATGTTGTCGAGCAGAATCATGTCGGCACCGGCCTCCAGTGCTTCGGCAACCTGATCGAGGCGGTCGGCCTCAACCTCGATCTTGGTGAGTACCGGAATGCCCTTCTTCGCCTGCGCGACGGCAGCCTTGATCGAGCCACACACGGCGATGTGGTTATCCTTGATCAGAACGCCATCGGCGAGGCCGAGGCGATGATTTTTCGCACCGCCCACCTGCGCTGCATGCTTTTCCAGAATGCGCAGCCCCGGCGTGGTCTTGCGGGTGTCGAGCAGAACAGCGCGCGTGCCGGCAATTCGGTCGACATACTGCGCCGTCAGCGTCGCAATGCCGGACAAATGCTGAAGGATATTGAGCGCGGTGCGCTCGGCCGAGAGCAGGCCGCGCGCCTCGCCGGTGACGCGCGCCAGTACCTCGCCTTTTTCCGCGCGGGCGCCATCGGCCACCTTCAGCTCGATCTTGCATTCAGGCACGTATCGACGAAACACGGCGGCAGCGATCTCCACGCCCGCGACGGTCATCGCGTGGCGTGCGTTGATCGCGAATTCCGCAGTGGCATGGGCCGGGATGACGAGCTGCGAGGTGAGATCACAGAAGCCGATATCCTCGCGCAGCGCGTACTCGACAAACAATTGAACCTGCAGCCGGTCGATCATTTATTCCCCTTTGATGTTGGCAAAACGGATCACCTTGGCAAACTTTTCAATATCGCCCAGCAACAGCGCCATCAGTTCATCGGGCGAGGTCACGTGCGGATCAATACCGACCGCCGCCATGCGCGCGCGCACGTCAGGCGTGGCCAGCACCTTGCGTATTTCGGATTCGATGCGCGAGACGATGTCACGCGGCGTACCCGCTGGCGCCATCAGGCCATACCAGTTGTCAACCTCGTAGTCTTTCAGGCCGGTCACGCCGGACTCGCGGAATGGCGGAATTTCGGGCGCCGCAGGGGTGCGTTTGGCGGTAGTCAGTGCAATCGCTTTGAGCTTGCCGGCGCGCACGTGCGGCAGTACCGTGGCGGTGGTGGCGAAGACCGCGTCGAGCTGCCCGCCAATGGTATCGAGCGTGGCAGGTGAGCAGCCGCGATAGGGCACATGAACGATGAAGGTCTTGGTGAGGAACTTGTACAACTCGCCGGCCAGATGCATGGGCGTGCCGACACCACACGAGCCGTAGGAGAATTTGCCCGGCTGACTGCGCACCAGCGCGTCAAATTCGGCCGCGGTATTGGCCGGTACGCGCGGATGCACCGCCAGCACCATCGGTGACGAGGCGACCATCATTACGGGTGCAAAGTCCTTCTTCAGATCGAAGGGCAGTTTGGTGTAGAGGCTCTCGTTGATGGCCTGACTGTTGTTGACCATCACCAGGGTATAGCCATCAGGCGCGGATTTTTGCGCGGCCTCCATGCCGAGATTGCCGCCGGCGCCACCGCGGTTCTCCACCAGGATCTGCTGGCCCCAGACCTCGGTCAATTTGAGGCCGATCAGGCGCGCCATGAAGTCGGCTGAGCCGCCGGCGGTGTAGGGCACGATGATGCGGATCGGGCGATTCGGGTAGCCCGTTTGCGCCAGTGCATGCAGTGGCAAAGCCAGCGACAACAACATCCAGAACGCAGCGCGCATGATATTCCCGTGAGAAAGTGAGAGAGTCGGAAAACAGTTTGGTGGTGCGCAAACCGCTTCTGCATTGAGCATACAAGTAGTCCAGGTCACACCCAATCTTTGTGAATCAGATAGTCGCTGAGCAATTGGGCTTCGACTGACCCGGGTGCCGGCTGCGCGTCATAGCGCCACTTCACCAGCGGCGGCATGCTCATCAGAATGGATTCGGTGCGGCCACCGGACTGCAGGCCGAACAGCGTGCCGCGATCCAGCACCAGATTGAACTCCACGTAGCGTCCGCGTCGCAGGCATTGCCAGTCGCGCTCGCGTTCACCGTACGCTGTATCGCGGCGGCGCAGGATGATCTCGCGGTAGGCCGGCAAAAAGGCATCGCCGATGCTGCGCATGATGGCGAAGCTTTTCTCGAATCCGTCCGGTGTATTGGCCGCGCAGAGATCATCAAAAAACACGCCGCCCACGCCACGCGGCTCCTTGCGGTGTTTCAGATAAAAGTAGTCGTCGCACCATTTCTTGAATTTGGGAAACCATTCGGCGCCATGCGCATCAAGCGCATCCTTGCAGGCGCCGTGCCAGCGTACGGCGTCTTTCTCGAATCCGTAATAGGGCGTGAGGTCCATGCCGCCACCGAACCACCATACATCGGGCTCACCCTGCGCACTGTCCATTTTGCGCGCCATGAACATGCGCACGTTCATGTGCACGGTAGGGCAATAGGGGTTGCGCGGATGCAGCACCAGAGAGACGCCCATCGCCTCAAACCCGCGCCCCGCCAGCTCGGGCCGATGCGCTGTCGCAGAAGCCGGCATGCGCTCACCAGTGACATGCGAGAAGCCCACGCCAGCGCGCTCGAACAGATTGCCTTCTTCAAGCATGCGGCCAACGCCATTGCCGCCGAGCGCCTCACCCGGCGACTTGTGCCATTCATCGCAGCCAAATGTCTTGCCGTCGAGTGCTTCAAGCCCAGCAACAATGCTGTCCTGCAATCCGGTCAGATAATCTCTGACGCGCGCGCTGTCAATTTGCATGAGTGGAGCGGCGCGCGGGCTCAGCTATCCGCACCCGCCGGTGGGGCCACGCGCAGCACTTCGTCAAACGTGGTCATGCCGGCAGCGATCTTGAGGGCGCCGGACACGCGCAGCGGCTTCATGCCATCGTGGTAAGCCTGCTCGCGCACCTTGGCAATGTCGGTTTGCTCGGTGATGAGGCGTTTGACTTCCGACGACAGCATCAGCACTTCGTAAATGCCCATGCGCCCGGCGTAGCCGGTATTGCGGCATTCGAGGCAACCCACCGGTTTGTAGACGCTGGTCGGGACCGGCGAAGTGAAGGGCGCAACCATCTCGTTCCACAATTTTTCGTGATGCAATTCTGACGGCGCCTTGCACTGCGGGCACAGGGTGCGCACGAGGCGCTGCGCCATGACGCCGAGTACAGTGGAGTTGATCAGATACGAGGCGATGCCGAGGTCGAGCAGACGGGTAATCGCGGCAGGCGCGTCATTCGTGTGCAGGGTCGAGAGTACCAGGTGGCCGGTGAGGGCTGCCTGAATCGCCATCTCGGCCGTCTCAAGGTCGCGGATCTCGCCGACCATGATGATGTCCGGGTCCTGGCGCATCAGGGCACGCAGTCCTTCTGCAAACGAGAAGTCGATGCCCGGCTGCACCTGCACCTGATTGAACGATGGTTCGACCATCTCGATCGGGTCTTCGATCGTGCAGACGTTGACTTCTTGCGTTGCCAGTGCCTTGAGGGTGGAGTAAAGCGTGGTGGTTTTTCCGGAGCCGGTGGGGCCCGTCACCAGAATGATGCCGTGCGGACGCGCCGTCATCGCGTTCCAGTTTTTTTTGTCATCTTCCGAAAAACCCAACTGGGCAAAATCGCGCACCAATACTTCAGGGTCGAAGATCCGCATCACCACTTTTTCGCCGAAGGCGGTCGGCAATGACGACAGGCGCAACTCCACTTCCTGCCCATCCGCCGTGCGCGTCTTGATGCGGCCGTCCTGCGGGCGGCGCTTCTCGGCCACGTCCATGCGGCCCAGAATCTTGATGCGTGAGGTCATCGCTGCGAACACCGCATTGGGCACCTGATAAACCTGATGCAATATGCCGTCGATGCGAAAGCGCACCACGCCCTGCTCACGCCGCGGTTCGAGGTGAATGTCGCTGGCGCGCTGTGCATAGGCATACTGCAATAGCCAGTCGACGACGCGCACAACATGCTGCTCGTTGGCGTCGATGGTCTTGCCGGTCTTGCCGAGTTCGACCAGTTGCTCGAAATTGTTGATGCCGGATTCGTAATTCGTATCCTTGTTCGCACCCTTGATCGATTTGGCCAGGGTGAAAAACTCGCTGGTGTAGCGCGTGATGTCGGCGGGGTTGGCCACCACGCGGCGAATCTCCAACCGCAGAATCGGCTGTAATTCCTTGACCCATTCGGCGAGGAATGGCTCGGAGGTGGCGACCGTCAACTCTTTCGAGTTGATTGCCACCGGCAGCATCGAAAATCGCTGCGCATAGATGATCGACATGGTGTCGCCGACGCGGGTGAAATCAATCTTCAACGGGTCGATGTGGAAATATTCCATGCCGGCGCGCTTTGCCATCCACTCTGTAAGCAAGTCGAGCGTGAGCAGCTTGCCATCGGCGAGCGACTTCCATTTTTGGTCGGCCACCAGCTCGAGCGGATGATGCGCGGTCTTCTTCAGGCGCGCATCGGCGCGCATTTTCCCGGCAGCATCCGCCGCGACGAGTTTTTCGATCACCAGCGAATCGAGAATTTCCTGGAGCGAGACGCGGCGTTCGCGCGCCGGCCAGCGCAACGGTTCGGCAGGGGCATTCATGGAAAGATTGTAGTCTCGGCGACGCAATTTGCGCCAGCAGGCATCATTTCATCAATTCGTACGGCCCGCCGCGCTCCAATGCCTTTTGGTAGGCGGGGCGCGAGTGAATGCGCTCCAGAAACGCTGCCAGTTGCGGACGCGATCGATTGAGGCCGCCACGCGTCGCCGCTGCTTCGAGCACAAAGCTCATCTGGATATCCGCGGCAGAAAAGGCGCCGCCTGCAAACCAATCGCTCTTGGCCAGCTCACCTTCCATGTAGTCCAGATGCGCGTTGATCTGCGGCAGGATGAACGATTTGAGTGCACCCGCAGCGATCCCCTTGGCCACCGGCTTGACAAAGAAGGGCATTGGCGCATTCGGCAGACGTCCGAAAATCAGTGCCAGCAGCAAGGGCGTCATCGCCGAGCCTTCGGCGTAATGCAGCCAGTAGGTGAAACGCAGACGCTCCGGCGTGCCGGCCACCGGGCGCAGGCCGGAGGCGTCTTTGCCCTTGCCATAGACGTCGAGCAGGTATTCCGTGATGGCGCCCGATTCAGCTACCGTGAGCTTGTCATCGGTGATCACCGGTGATTTGCCCAGTGGATGCACCGCCTTGAGTGCCGCCGGCGCCAGCATGGTCTTGCTGTCCCGCTCGTAGCGCTTCACCTCATAGGGCACACCCAGCTCTTCGAGCAGCCACAGAACGCGCTGGGAGCGCGAATTATTGAGATGATGGACGGTAATCATTGGCGGCGCCTGCGGGATCACAAGAGCCAAGCTTAGACGAGAACGGGCGCCAGCGTAGCGGGCCCGGGCCGATGCGCCCGCCCGGCGCCATGGCCTAGTCTGGCCGCCCGTTCGCGTGCAGGGCGAGGATGTCGCACACTGCGCTGTTGGCCGGCACTGCGATACCCTTCTCGCGCGCGAGTTGCACAACGCCACCCGAGAGCCAGTTCAATTCAAGCGGGTTGCCGCGATCAAGGTCGTGATGCATCGACGAATCCATGCTGGCGGGGAGCGTGTCGGCGAAGGTGAGCCGGGTCTCGGCAAAGTCTTCCGGCAGGGCCACGCCGTGCGCGCGACCCACCGCAACGGTTTCCTGCATCAACTGCAGCAGAAACGCGCGCGTCTGCGGGTGGCTGCGCACCGCGCCGAGCGCCACGCGCATCGACGTGGTCGTGGCCGACAGTCCCACCAGGAATACGTACTTTTCCCACAGTGAGCGGCGGATGTCGTCAGAGAGTTCGGCCTTCACGCCGGCACGCAACAGAGCCTGATGCAGGAAGGTACTGCGCGCCGAGGCGCGGCCATGGTATTCCCCGAACACCACGCGTTGCATGGTGCCGGTCTGGTGGATCACACCGGGCCGCGCGATGTGTGTGCCGACATAGCAGACCCCGCCCATCACGGCCGCGTCACCGAGCTCGCGGCGCAGGATGTCATCCTTGATGACACCGTTTTGCAGCGACAGCACGCCGGTATCCGGGCCAAGCAGGGGCTTGATCGCGCGCGCTGCAGCTTCCGTATCCCACAATTTCACCGAGAGGATCACAAGATCGACCACGCCAATCGTGGCCGGATCGTCGGTGACCTTGACCTGCGGCAAGTGAATGTCGCTCTGCGCTTCGTTCTCGATCAGCAGGCCGTGCTCGCGCAGCGCCGCCAGATGCGCGCCGCGTGCGATGAAGTGCACGTCACATCCTGCATGGGCAAGCCGTCCGCCAAAAAAGCCGCCGACGCCGCCCGAACCCATCATGGCAATCTTCATATCTTGCCCGAACCTGTCCTCTAGAACCCTTGGTGAGAGCGGCTCCCCGGTATGATGCCTTGCAGATCCGCTGCGCAGGCGGCTCTGCGGCTGCCCTGCCTGCTGATGTTTTGCTGCGGTGCTATTTTTTCTTGCCGGTTGCCGCCGGCAGCACGCGCCCGGTGACGGCCGAAACCGGCTCCGGCTTCTTCGGCTGTTTCGGTTTCTTGGTTTCCTTGTTGCCGCGCAGTTGACCTTTTGCCATGGTGATTCTCCTTGGGTAGTGTGGCGCATCCGGGCGTGGCCCATTGCCAATGCGTGGGTGTCAATGAAAGTTGGTCAGACCAGGATGATCAGAACTTTCGCAGGCGCAGTCTACCCCGGCGACACCAAACGAGCAGAGGTTGGCGAATGGAGCCGGAGCACATCTGGCGGATCGGTACCCGATCTACCTCCCCGTGAACTGCGGCGCACGCTTTTCAACAAACGCTGCCGACCCCTCACGAAAATCGGCCGTGTCAAAACAGGCAAAGCCTTCGGCCCATTCCTCTTTCGACAGTTGCGCCTCAAACGCCAGCTTGCGAATGAATTTCTTGTGCCAGCGCGCGACCAGCGGCGCGCCTTCGGCGATGTTGCGTGCCGACTTCATCGCCTCCGTCTCGACCTGATCATCGGGCACAACGCGCGTCACCAGCCCTTTGGCGAGCGCTTCGGCAGCACCAAACACGCGGCCCTCGAGCAGAATCTCCAGCGCTGCCGACGGCCCGGCCACGGCGAGCAGGCCCATCAGTTCGCCATAGGCCATGGTGAGGCCGAGCTTCTTGATCGGAATGCCGAAGCGCGACGACTCGCCGCAGATGCGGATGTCGCACATCGCGGCAATCTCGAGGCCGCCGCCGATGCATGCGCCCTCGATCAGCGCCACCGTCGGGTGCGGGCACTCGCGCACCGCCTGCATCGAGTGGTGCACCAGATTGCCGTACACCGTCGCCTGCGCCACGTTGGCGCGCTCGGTCTTGAACTCGGCGATGTCGGCGCCAGCGGCGAACGCGCGCGGCTTGCCTTCCATCTGTGCGCCGCGCAGCACGACGCAGCGCAGGCTGTCGTCCTTGCCCAATTCGCCCATCAACTCGCCGACGCGCTCCCACATGCCGCGGTCGAGCGCGTTCATGCGCTCGGGTTTGTTCAGGGTGATGGTGGCGATGTTGTTGTCGCGCGCGAGCAGGATGGAGTCAGTCATGGAGTGTAGATGTGTCTTCGAAAGAAGCGGCGCAGACGCAGGAGTGGCGAGATGACAGCTACGGTTTCAAAACGTGCACTGGCAAATTGAGCTTGCGCGCGGACGCGCCAAGTGGCTGGTCAAACGTCACAAATTGGCGGCATTGGTGTCCGAAAGAGATCGCCAAGTGAAGCGCGTCTCCGCTATGCAGGGCGCATTCTGGGTGCGCCAGCCAATCACGCGCCTTGAGAAAGTGGCTTTCCGCTGGTGCAAGTGCATGAAGCGCTGAATCGACCAGACGGTCAAACTGTGCCAGGGCGGTTAGGCCGGCAGCGCGCGTGAATTCCTTTTTCCGCACCCGCAATCCAATGTTGGCGCGAAATTCAATCACGGTCCAGGGGCTGATGGCAATGGTTTCGTCGACCGATTTGTACCAGGCCTCGGCAGCGTCACTCAAGTCGTCATCGCATACTAGCGCGAGCACGATGTTGGTGTCGGCGTAGATCACCAGCCCGGCTCCTCAGCACGCATTCTACGAATCATTTCCGCTGCGTTGAGCTTCGACCTGGGCAGCGTTGCGCGAAATGCGCGCAGCTGCGTCAGATCTGCCTTGGGCTTGGGTAGGGGCTCAGCAAGCGGCACCATCCGGACGACGGCCTTGCCGCGCTTGGTCAACACCACCGGTTCGCCGCGCTCAACCTGCTCGACCAATGCACTGAGATGCGCCTTGGCTTCGGCAATGCTGTAGGCACTCATGACTATTCTCCAGATGGTCAGCTAGATGGTCATATTATAGTTGGGCTTGCATCTGCCGGGAGCCGCATCGCCTGCTTCCAATCCCGCAGCCATGTGCGGGTGCGAGGGCAGCTTATGCAGCAGCTTTCAATGCGGGTGTGCCTGCCGCCTTGGCGCAATTCGCCAGATAGTCCATCGCCGCCTGCGCGCCACCCTTTTTGTAGGGAATGCCGGCCACTTCAAAGCCCATCTCCACACCCGCCAGCGTGCCCATCAAGGTGAGGTCATTGAAATCACCGAGGTGGCCGATGCGGAACACCTTGCCGGCGATCTTGCCCAGGCCTTGCCCGAGCGACATGTTGAAGTTCTCTAGGATCACCTTGCGCAGCGCATCGGCGTTGTGGCCCTGGGCGAGCAAAATTGTGGTGAGGGCAGGGGAGTGCTCGCGCTCGTCCTGGCACAGGATTTCCATCGCGCCCTCTTCGCCCCAGTGGCGCACCGCGCGGCGCGTGGCTTCGGCGTGGCGCTGGTGACGTGCAAAAACGTTGGCCAAGCCCTCGTCATCAACCAGCATGTCGATCGCTTCGGCCAGGCCATAGAGCAGGTTGGTGGCCGGCGTGTAGGGGAAGTAGCCGGTCTTGTTGCTGTTGATCATTTCTTCCCAGCCCCAGAAGGCCTTGAGGCTTTTCGAAGTCTTGCTCGCAGCGAGAGCCTTGGCCGAAATGGCATTGAACGACAGCCCCGGCGGCAGCATCAGGCCTTTTTGCGAGCCGCCTATGGTGACATCGACACCCCAGTCATCATGCTTGTATTCAACCGAGCCCAGGCCGGAGATGGTATCGACCAGCAACAGTGCCGGGTGGCCGGCACGGTCGATTGCCTTGCGGATTTCCGGAATGCGCGCGGTGCAACCGGTCGAGGTTTCGTTGTGCACCACGCACACTGCCTTAATGGCATGGCCGGTATCGGCTTTCAGGCGCGCCTCGATTTCCTCGGGCACGGCGGCGCGGCGCCAGTCACCTTCGATGAATTCGGGCTTCAACCCCATCTTGGCGGCGATGGTCTTCCACAGCGTGGCGAACTGGCCCGATTCGTACATCAGCACGGCGTCGCCGGGTGAGAGCGTGTTGACCAGCGCCGCTTCCCACGCGCCGGTGCCCGAGGCCGGGTAGATGATGACGTGCGACGTGGTCTGGAAAATTTTCTTCATGCCATCCAGGCACTTCTTGCCGATCACACCAAACTCGGGGCCGCGATGGTCGATGGTTGGATGGTCGATGGCGCGCAGGATGCGGTCCGGCACGTTGGTGGGGCCGGGAATCTGCAGAAAATGGCGGCCGGCTTTGGCGTTGTTGTAGCGGATCATGGTGATCTCCGTCTGAGTCAAGCGGGACAAGGCAGCGGACTGCGCCGCGCGCCCAGCGCGCTCCTGGGGCAGAGCGCGTAAAATTTTGACTTTCCATTTTACGGCCTCGGCCACTCTACTGTCATGGCACTCACAATCGACATCATCTCCGACGTGGTCTGCCCCTGGTGCTACATCGGCAAGCGCCGCCTTGAAACTGCGCTGGCCCAATACGCCGAAGAACACCCCGACGCCGAGCCGCCGGAAATCCGCTGGCGCCCGTTTCAGTTGAACCCCGACATGCCACTCGAAGGCATCACGCGCGCGGAATACATCCGCCGCAAGTTTGGCCCCGGTGGCGGCGCCAAATACCAGCGCGTGGCGGCGGTGGGTGCCGACGAAGGCCTGGAGATGGACTTTGACGGCATCGAGCAGCAGCCCAACTCGCTCGCCGCGCACAGCCTGATCGACCTGGCCGAACCGG
>JANLTL010000405.1:0-1518 GCA_031362905.1 Burkholderiales bacterium
GGCACGCCATCGTCCCGCAATTGCAGGGCAAGTCGTGGAATGACCTTTTCGCCATACCCCGCCCGCTTTGCACCGCTCTGCTGCTCCTCCACGATTTCACGGCCAATCAGCCAGTTGGCCACTACCTGCGCCGTGTTGACCGAGCGTGCCGCACGATTCTGTGCGGATTCAAGAATGTGCTGGACGCGGCCGTGCACAGTTGATACGGCAGCAGTGGGAGAATTTTTCATTCAATCACCCGGTCCGCACTGATTAACAACGACTGTGGAATCGCAAGTCCCAGAGCCTTGGCAGTCTTGCCATTGATCACCAGTTCATATTTCACAGGCTGCTCGACCGGCAGATCAGCCGGCTTGCGGCCCTTGAAAATCTTGTCTGCAATTAGGGCCGAGCGCCGGAAGTTGTCGAACAGATCGGCACCGTAGCTCATCAGGCAGCCGGCTTCTGTGAATATCCGATAGGGTGCGGACACCGGCAGCCGGTGTTGCGCGGCCAGTTGGGCAATCTGCTTGTGTTGCCGTGTCAGGAATGGATTCGGCAACAGCATCAGCGCCGCGACCCTGTGCTGGCGCAGCGACGCGAATGCCTGGTCAATTTCCTCCACTGTGCCCGCATAGACCGGCACGATGGTGACGCCAACACTCAAGCCAGCATCCTGAATGTGCTTGAGCGCCCACAGTTGGCCGCGAGTCTCGGAACGCGCCAGCACCGCGACACGCGACACCTTGGGTGTTTTGCCGGCCGCCGGGCCGGATGCCGGACTTGCCAGCATGGCGAGCAGCATTTCAAGGCGCTTGGCGCCGAGTTCGGCAGAGAGATCCGCAATGCCGGTGATGTTGCCGCCGGGCCGTGCCAGGCTTTTGATGATGCCGTTGCCGACCGGGTCGGCGATGGACAGCATGACGATCGGAATCGTGCTGGTCGCCGCCTGCGCCGCCAGAGTGGCGTCGGTTCCCGAGGCAGCGATGAGATCGACCTTCAACTGCACCAACTCCGCCGCCAGGCCGGGCAAGCGTTTCAAGTCACCGTCGGCGTAGCGCGCGTCGATCACCAGATTGCCGCCCGCAACATAGCCCAGTTCGCGCAGGCCTTGCGCGAATGCGGCCTCATAGGCGCCGGAAGACACGCGGCTGCCCAGCCCGAGGAAGCCGACGCGCCAGACCCCGGATGCGGCAGCGCCCGCCGTTGCCCCCGGTGGTTTGGCCGCTGGTTGAGCCAACCCGGCGAACGGCACTGCAAGCGTGCCTGCTCCAAGCGCCACGAGGAGTTTGCGACGCGCGTTGGTTGGCTGGTTCATTCGATCACCCGGTTGGCACTGATCAGCAACGATTGCGGGATCGTCAGTCCCAGGGCCTTCGCGGTCTTGCCGTTGATCACCAGCTCGACCCTGGTCGGCTGTTCCACCGGCAGATCCGCCGGCTTGGCGCCCTTTAGAATTTTGCTCACATGGGTGGCGAGGAGCCGGAAATTGGCGATCGAATCGACGCCATACGTCATCAGCACACCGGCATCGGCAAG
>JANLTL010000418.1:0-18038 GCA_031362905.1 Burkholderiales bacterium
GCAAGACCACCATGCTGCGCTCGATCACCGGCGTGGTGCGCGCCACCGAGGGCCGTGTCGAACTCGATGGCCAGCGCATTGACGGCCTGCCAATCGATCGCCGCATCCTGCGCGGACTGTCGCTATCGCAGCAGTTGGTCAAGCCGTTTCGCGACATCTCGGTGATCGACAACGTGGCGCTGGCCGCCGGCAGCGCCAAGACCGCGTCGCCGCTCAAATCGTTGTTGCACGTGGCCCGCGACCAGGAGCTCGCTATCGCCCGCACCATGCTCGAACGCGTGGGAATCGCAGCGCATGCCGACCAGAGCCCGTCGATCCAGCCTTTGGGCGTGCTCAAACGGCTGGAGATGGCGCGCGCACTCGCGCTCAAGCCGCGCCTGCTGCTGTTGGACGAGCCCCTGGCCGGCCTGAACTCGAACGAAGCGCGCGCACTGGCCGACACCATTGCCCAGATCAATCAGCAAGGCGTGACCATCGTTCTGATCGAGCACAACCTGGGCGAGGTGATGCGGATCTGCCAGCGCCTGGTGGTGCTGGACAACGGCCGCAAGATCGCCGACGGCGAACCGCGCGCGGTGATGAACGACCCCACAGTGCGCGCAGCCTATCTTGGCGGAGACACTCTGGCCACCGCCGCTGCCGACGGAGAACAGCATGCTTGAACTGAAGTCTTTTTCATGCGGCTACGGCGCCTTCCAGGCCGTGCATGAGCTATCGCTGACGTTGCGGCCCGGCACCATCACCGGCCTCCTGGGTCCCAACGGTGCGGGCAAATCGTCGACACTGATGTGCGTGGCCGGCCATGTCAAGCGACAGGCCGGCGAGGTACTGTTCGACGGCCAGGATATCAGCGACCTGCCGGCGACCGAGCGCGTGCGGCGTGGCATCGCCATCTCACCCGAAGGCCGACGCCTGTTCAAGGATCTGTCAGTCGAGGACAACCTGCGCGTGGGCGGCGTGATCCACCCCGTCACGTTGTTCAAGCAGGACCGCGACCGCGTGCTGTCGTTGTTCCCCCGTCTGGGCGAGCGCTTGAATTCGCTGGCCGGCAATCTCTCGGGCGGCGAGCAGCAAATGTTGGCGATCGGCCGTGCGCTGATGGCGCGGCCGCGCTTCATCATGATCGACGAACTATCTCTCGGTTTGATGCCCAAGGTTATTGACCTGTGCTACCAGGCCCTGCAAAAGCTGCGCGCCGAAGGCATGACCGTCCTTTTGGTCGAGCAGAACACCGAACGCGTGCTGTCGGTCGCCGACGACGTCTGCGTGCTCGAATCCGGCCAGACCGTCTGGCAGGGCGCCGCCGCCGACGCGCGCAACGATCCGACGCTGGCCGCCGCTTTCCTCGGCTTGCATTAATCCAACCCTGATTTGAAGGAGATCACCATGAACACCATGACCGACACCGACCACTTGACCAACGACCCGCGCTACGACGCCAGCCGCGAAATCCGCGCACCGCGCGGCACGCAGTTGAGCTGCAAGAGCTGGGTCACCGAAGCCGCTTACCGCATGATCCAGAACAATCTCGATCCGGAAGTGGCCGAGAACCCGAAACACCTGGTCGTCTACGGCGGCATCGGCCGCGCGGCACGCGATTGGGCCTGCTACGACAAGATACTGGCCGTGCTGCGCGACTTGAACGACGATGAGTCGCTTCTCGTGCAGTCGGGCAAGCCGGTCGGCGTGTTCAAGACCCACCCCGATGCCCCGCGCGTGCTGATCGCCAATTCCAATCTGGTGCCCAAGTGGGCCAACTGGGATCACTTCAACGAACTCGACCGCAAGGGCCTGTTCATGTACGGCCAGATGACCGCCGGCAGCTGGATCTACATCGGCAGCCAGGGCATCGTGCAGGGAACCTATGAGACGTTTGCCGAAGCCGGCCGCCAGCACTTCGGTGGCGACATGGTCGGCCGCTGGATCCTGACGGCGGGCCTGGGCGGTATGGGCGGCGCGCAACCGCTGGCTGCCACCTTTGCCGGAGCGGTGTCGCTGAACATCGAGTGCCAGCAAAGCAGCATCGATTTCCGCCTGCGCTCACGCTACCTGGACGAGCAGGCCACCGACATCGACGATGCTCTGGCGCGCATCAAGAAGTACAAGGCCGAGAAGAAGGCAGTGTCGATCGGGCTCCTGGGCAACGCGGCAGATGTCCTGCCGGAACTCGTGAAGCGCGCCCAGGCCGGCGGCATGAAGCCTGACCTGGTCACCGACCAAACCTCCGCGCATGACCTGGTCTACGGCTACCTGCCCTCGGGCTGGAGCGTGGTGCGCTGGCAGGCGGCGCAGCGCGACCATTTGCTGCACCTTGAACTGACCACCGCCGCTGCGCGCTCGTGCGCCGTGCACGTGCAGGCGATGCTTGACTTCCAGTCGATGGGCATCCCCACCGTTGATTACGGCAACAACCTGCGCCAGGTCGCTTTCGATACGGGCGTGAAGAACGCCTTCGATTTCCCCGGCTTCGTGCCGGCCTACATCCGGCCGCTGTTCTGCGCCGGCAAGGGCCCGTTCCGTTGGGTGGCGCTGTCGGGCGACCCCGAGGACATCTACAAGACGGATGCCAAGATCAAGGAACTGTTTCCCGAGAACAAGCACGTGCATCGCTGGCTCGACATGGCGCGCGAACGCATCGCGTTCCAGGGCCTGCCGGCACGCATCTGCTGGTTGGGTCTGGGCGAGCGCGACAAGGCCGGCCTGGCATTCAACGACATGGTGAAGTCGGGCGAACTGAAGGCCCCGATTGTGATCGGCCGTGACCATCTCGATACCGGCTCGGTGGCAAGCCCGAACCGCGAGACCGAATCGATGCAGGACGGCACCGACGCGGTCTCGGACTGGCCGCTGCTCAATGCCTTGCTCAACACGGCAGGTGGCGCCAGCTGGGTCTCATTGCATCATGGCGGCGGTGTCGGCATGGGCTACTCGCAGCACGCGGGCATGGTGATTGTTGCCGACGGCACCGACGCCGCAGCGCGGCGGCTGGGGCGCGTACTCGTCAACGACTGCGGCTCCGGCGTGATGCGTCATGCCGATGCCGGCTATGAATTGGCCATGGACACGGCGACCAAACACGGGCTCAAGCTCCCGATGCTCGGTTAATCGCAATCCATCGCCGCCCGACCGATGGTCGCCCCAATGCTCACGCTGCACCCCGGCCAGATGACCCTGGCCAACGTGCGCATGCTGTGGCAAGGTCCGCTGCAACTGACGCTGCCCGCCTCGGCCCAGACTGCCATTGCCGCAGCAGCAGCGACCATCCATGCGATTGTGGAAAAGCGCGACGCGGCGTATGGGATCAATACGGGTTTCGGCAAACTCGCCAAGACGCGCATTCCCGATGAGCAGCTGGAACTGCTGCAACGCAATCTGATCCTGTCCCACGCGGTTGGCACCGGTGAGCCGATGAGCGCGGCCACGGTGCGCCTGGTGATGGCCATGAAGGCTGCCAGCCTGGCGCGCGGTTACTCGGGCGTGCGTCCGATCGTCATCGACACCTTGCTGGCGCTGCTGAACGCCGGCATCACACCGCTGATTCCGGTCAAGGGTTCGGTCGGCGCGTCCGGCGACTTGGCGCCGCTGTCTCATATGACGCTGGCCCTCATGGGTGAGGGCGATGTGTTGGTCAGCGGTCAGCGCTTGTCCGCCGCCACCGCGTTGGAAAGCGCCGCAATCGCACCATTGACCCTGGCGGCGAAGGAAGGTCTGGCATTGATCAACGGCACGCAGGTCTCCACCGCGCTGGCATTGCATGGACTGTTCATGGCCGAGCGGCTGCTGGAAGCCGGAATCCTGATCGGTGCGCTGTGTGTGGATGCAGCCAGGGGCAGCGACGCGCCCTTCGATCCACGCATCCACGCAGTCCGCGGCCAGCCGGGCCAGATCGCCGTGGCGGCTGCCACCCGTGCCTTGCTTGCCGGCAGCCAGATCCGGCAATCACACCTGGAAAACGATGAACGGGTACAAGACCCCTACAGTCTGCGCTGCCAGCCCCAGGTGATGGGAGCCTGCCGCGACCTGATTGCCAACGCCGCACGCACGTTGTTGATCGAGGCTAACGCCGTGACCGACAACCCACTGGTGTTCACCGACACCGGGGAGGTCATCTCGGGCGGCAACTTTCACGCCGAGCCGGTGGCTTTCGCGGCCGACACACTCGCGCTTGCCATCGCCGAGATCGGTGCGATTTCAGAGCGCCGCATCGCACTGCTGATCGACAGCACACTTTCGGGCCTGCCGCCCTTTCTGGTGGACAACGCCGGGCTGAACTCGGGCTTCATGATCGCCCACGTCACAGCCGCCGCGCTGGCGTCCGAAAACAAGTCGCACGCCCATCCCGCCAGCGTCGACAGCCTGCCCACCAGTGCCAACCAGGAAGACCACGTGAGCATGGCCACCTTCGCAGCGCGCCGGCTGGCCGAGATGGCCGACAACACCGCAACCATCCTCGGCATCGAATGGCTGGCGGCTGCACAGGGTGTGGACTTCCATCGCCCCTTGGCTACCAGCCCGCGTCTGGCCATGACCCATGGCTTATTGCGGGAGAGCGTGCGCTTTTACGACCGTGACCGCATGTTTGCGCCTGACATTGAAGCTGCCAGGCATCTGGTTCTGGCCGGTGCTGCCAGTCAACAGCAGCAGGATCTGCTTGCCGGCTTGTGGACCTGACCCATTGCAGCCCATGCAAGCCGATGCCAAGCTCGTCGAGCGGTTCTGCCGCGCCGACCTGGTGGCCCAGCCTTGGAAGAATGGCGGCGGTGTTACGCGCGAGGTAGTGTGTCGGCCAGCGGGTGCCGACATGGCCCGCTTCGACTGGCGCATCAGCATCGCCCAGATTGGCAGCAGCGGGCCGTTTTCAGTGTTCTCGGGCATCGACCGCGTGATCACCTTGCTCGAGGGCCCGGGCGTCCGCCTGCGCTCGGACGATGGCATGATCGATCACCAGCTGAATCAGCCGCTTGAACCATTTTCATTTCCGGGCGAGGCCATCGTGCAGGCCGATTTGCTGGGCGCGGAGTCCCACGATTTCAACGTCATGACGCGGCGTTCTGCCTGCACAGCGAAAATGCATGTGCTACGCGCTGCGACTACACTGCCTGCCGCGCTCGGTGGCCTGTTACTGGCAATCAATGGTGACTGGCAACTTCAAGGTACTGCACCGCAGGCACTAAGCCCTGGCGAAGGCCTGTGGTGGCACGCGGCGAAAGCAGCTTGGCATCTTCACCCGCAAACCCCCGGCGCCGCGTTGATCGCGGTGCTGATCGAACCCGTACAGTCATGAGCACATTGCAAGACCTCCCCAGCGCTGACGGACTCTGGACTCACCTGCGCCTGGCGCCGGGTGCCACTACGCCCGACGCCCCTGCAATCGATGATGCCGCCATCCTTGTGGCTGACGGCCGCATCGCCTTCGTTGGTTCGCGCGAGTCGGCCCCGATGCTGCCGCCGGGCACTGCGCAGCACGACGGGCGCAATGCCCTGGTGACACCAGGCCTGGTGGATTGCCACACCCACCTCGTCTATGGCGGCCGGCGTGCCAACGAGTTCGCGATGCGGCTGGCCGGTGCCAGCTATGAAGATATCGCGAAGGCAGGCGGCGGCATTGTCGCCAGCGTGCAGGCCACGCGAGCAGCCAGTGAAGACGAGTTGTATGCCCAGGCCTTGCCGCGCCTGCAGGTCCTGCTCGACGAAGGCGTGTGCGCGATCGAGATCAAGTCGGGCTACGGCCTGGCACTGGAACACGAGCGCAAGCAGTTGCGGGTGGCGCGGCGGCTTGGCCGTGATCTCGGTGTGACGGTGCGCACCACCTTCCTCGGCGCGCACGCGCTGCCGCCCGAGTACGCGGGACGCAGCGGCGACTACATCACCGAGGTCTGTGAGCAGATGATGCCCGCGCTTGCTGCGGAAGGCCTCATCGATGCTGTCGACGTGTTCTGCGAGCGTATCGGTTTCTCGCTGGCCGAGGCCGAGGCGGTATTCAAGGCGGCGCGCACGCTTGGCTTGCCGGTCAAGTTGCATGCCGAGCAATTGTCGGACATGGGTGGAACGCGGCTGGCCGCATCGTACGGCGCTCTGTCTTGCGACCATATCGAGCACCTGAGCGCCGACGGCATTGCGGCGATGAAGGCCGGCGGCACCGTTGCGGTTCTGCTGCCCGGTGCTTACTATTTCCTGCGTGACACCCATTTGCCACCGATTCAGGCGCTGCGCGACGCGGGCGTGCCGATGGCGGTGGCAACCGATCACAACCCGGGCACTTCGCCAGCCCTGAGCCTGTTGCTCATGCTCAACATGGCCAGCACATTGTTCCGCCTGACTGTTCCCGAAGCCCTCGCGGGGGTGACCCATCATGCGGCCCGCGCACTGGGCCTGCAAGACACTCATGGCGCGCTCGCGGTCGGTCGCCCCGCCAACTTCGTCATGTGGGCGTTGCAGGACGCTTCCGAGCTCGTCTATTGGTTGGGGCAGCGCCCGGCGTGCCGCATCGTGCGCCAGGGCCGCGTGACCGGCCCGCAAGCGGCCAACGCATGAACTCGACCCGCGCGCTGTTCGCCGAACATGCGCTGCTGCCCGCCGGATGGGCGCGAGATGTGCTGCTTGAGTGGGATGAGCGTGGCCGCCTCACGCTCGTGCAAGCAGTCAGTGTGGCGCCCGCGGGAGTAGCACGCACTTCCGGCCCTCTGCTGCCGGGCATGCCCAATCTGCACTCCCACGCCTTCCAGCGCGCCTTTGCCGGGCTGACGGAATCGCGCAGCCCGAATCCCGGCGCCGAACACGACAGCTTCTGGAGCTGGCGTACGCTGATGTACCGTTTCGCCGCTGCGCTGACGCCGGAGCACCTCGGCGCCATCGCCACCGCGCTCTACGTCGAGATGCTCGAGGCCGGCTACACCTCGGTGTGCGAATTTCACTACGTGCACCACGACCAGGACGGCCAGCCCTATGCGGACGACACGACGCTATCGAGCTGCATCGTCGAGGCCGCGTCGCGTGCCGGCATCGGCCTGACCCTGTTGCCCGTGCTCTACCAGACCAGCGGTTTCGGTGCGCAGGCCGCCACGGAAGGGCAGCGCCGCTTCATTCGCCGCACCGACAACATGTTGCGTTTGCTGGAGCGCTTGCAGCCCCTGTGCGAGCACCATGGCGCGCGCCTGGGGTTGGCGCCACACTCGCTGCGCGCGGTACCGCCGGAGGCGCTCGCGGAAGCCTTGAGCGGCTTGCAGGCCCTCGATGCGACGGCCCCGATTCACATTCACATTGCCGAACAGACCGGCGAAGTCGATGCCTGCCTGGCCTGGAGCGGGCAGCGCCCGGTGGAATGGTTGCTCGACCACGCGCTGGTGGACTCGCGCTGGTGCCTGGTGCATGCCACCCACATGACCCCGGCAGAACACCAGCGCGCAGCGCACAGCGGTGCCGTGGCCGGCATTTGCCCCAGTACCGAGGCGAATCTGGGCGACGGCATCTTCGACATGAACGCGTGGCGCGGCCATGACGGCTGCTGGGGCATCGGCTCCGACAGCCATGCCTGCGTCAATGCGGCAGAGGAATTGATGCTGCTTGAATACAGTCAGCGCCTTGCCACCCGTCAGCGCAATGTGCTGGCGCGCGACGGCGAACGCTGCGTCGCGACTGCAATGACACTCGATGCCGTGCAGGGCGGCGCCCGGGCAAGTGGCCGGCCTGTCGGCGGCCTGGCGGTCGGCCAGCAGGCAGATTGCGTCGTGCTTGATGCCGAGCACCCGTTGCTTGCCGGGCTGCCGACCCCCGACGCCATGCTCTCTACCCACCTCTTCGCCAGCCACCGCCACTCGGCGATTCACGAGGTGCGTGTGGCCGGCAAGCTACGCGTGCTGGCCGGCATTCATCCAGAGGCCCAGGCGTCCCGTCGCGCCTTCGCTGCCGCCCGTACCGATCTTTTGCGGAACAATCCATGACCCCAGTTCACGACGCACCGCCACCATTCATCTTCCACGCAGGCACCGAGCCGCTGCTGGTCTCGATTCCGCACATGGGTACCTATCTCCCGCCTGACCTGGCGGCGCGGCTGACCGATGCGGCACGTCAGGTCCCGGACACCGACTGGCACCTCGATCGCCTGTATGCCTTTGCCAAGGATTTGGGCGCGTCGATCCTGATGGCCACACACTCGCGCTACGTGGTCGATCTCAACCGTCCGCGCGATGGCAGCAGCCTCTACCCGGGGCAGAGCGTCACCGGCCTGTGCCCGGTGGACCTGTTCGACGGCACGCCCCTATACCAGGGTGGCGTGGGGCCGGATGCATCGGAAATAGCCGCACGCGTCGACAGCTTGTGGCAGCCGTATCACGACCAACTGCAATGCGAACTGACGCGCATTCACGATCGGCATCGCATCGCCATGTTGTGGGACGCTCACTCGATCCGCTCCGTGTTGCCGCGCTTCTTCGAGGGCAAGTTACCGGACTTCAATCTGGGCACTGCTGACGGTGCCAGTTGTAACCCGGCGCTGGCCGACAAATTGCTGAACATTGCGCTGTCCGTTCCTGGTCACAGTGCCGTGCTTAATGGCCGCTTCAAGGGAGGGCACATCACGCGCCACTATGGCGCCCCGTCCAAGGGCATTGAAGCGGTCCAGCTCGAATTGACGCAATGCAGCTACATGATGGAGTCGCTGCCGTTCGACTATGGTCCAGAGCGCGCCGAACGCATTGAACCCTACCTGCGCCGTATGCTTGAAGCCGTGCTTGTGCAGGCCCGTTCGCGTCGTACCGAGTAGGCAGGGATCTACTGCGGCTTGAGCCCGGCCTCGCGCGCAATCCGCCCGAAAATATTGCTCCAGTCCAGGTAGCGCTTGCGCAATTCATCCGGGGTGCTGGACTGGGCTACCGAGCCGGTACCTGCCAATTTTTCGCGCAGGTCGGGCGATGCCAATGCCGTGACCATGGTGCGGTTGAGGATGTCGACGATCTCGCGCGGCATCCCCGCCGGCCCCATGATGCTGCGCCAGGCCGGCATCTCGTAATCCGGCAAGCCCGACTCCATCAGCGTCGGCACGTCAGGCAGCAGGGCCGAGCGCGCACGTGACGTGACCGCCATGATGCGCACCTTGTCCTTGATCGAGACCGCGTTGGCGACGGCGGGAAAGTAGTAGTCCAAGCGGCCCCCAATCAGGTCGGTGAGTGCTTCCGGAGTGCCCTTGTAGGGCACTTCAAGGGCGTCGATGCCGGCCATGCTGTTGAACAGGCGCACGCTCCAGTAGGGGATCTGGCCAACGCCGATGGTGCCGTAGCTCAACTTGCCGGGCCGCGCCTTCGCGTAGGCAATGAACTCCTGCACGGTGCGCACCGGCAGGGCGGGATTGGCGATGAATGACCACGGCACGGTCTCGATCAACGAAATCGGCGAAAAATCGCGCTGCAGGTCGTAGCCCATGTTGGCGTTGACGTGATGCGCCCCCGCCATCGACCCGCCGGCCAGCAAGAGCGTGTAACCATCCGGTGGTGCCTTGGCCACAAAGGTTTGCCCGATCATGCCGCCGGCACCCGGCCGGTTGTCGATCACGAACTGCTGTCCGAGCAGCTCGCTCATCTTGGCGGCCAGCATGCGCGCGGGGATGTCGTCACCCGCGCCAGCTGCGGAGGCGACGATGATGCGCACCGGCCGGTTGGGGTAGGGCTGCTGCGCCCGCGCGGCGAACGGTGTGGACAAGGCACTGGCACCCAAGGTCAGGACAATTTTGCGGCGATCGCTGTTGTGACCGCTTTTGTGATGATGGTTCATTGGTGTATTCCCGGTTGGTTAGTCATGCGCAAGGCGTGTTTCGACGATGCGGGCAAACACGCTCGCCCCCAACGCCAAGGCGCCGTCATTGAAGTCATACGAGGGATTGTGTACTTCACAAGCGCCCTCACCAGCACCATTGCCGATGTTGAAATAGCAGCCCGGCACTTTCTCCAGCATGAACGAAAAATCTTCCGAGGCCACGATCAGGTTCGGATTGCGATTCACGTTCTCCGCGCCTACCACGGCCGCACAGACTGAAGCGACGAAGTCGGCTTGCGCCGTGTCGTTGATCGTCGGTGCAAAGATCACCCGGAAATCCACCTTGGCGGTTGCCCCGAATGCCTCCGCAGTGCCCTTGACGATGCGCTCCATGCGCTCTTCCACCAGCGTCATCACCTCGGAGGTGAACGCGCGCACGGTGCCCGAGAGCTGCGCGGTTTGCGGAATCACGTTGTAGGCATCGCCGCCGTGGATCTTTGTGACCGACAACACGGCAGCGTCCACCGGGCGCACATTGCGCGAGACAATGCTTTGCAGCGCAATCGCGATGTGGGAGGCCACCAGCACCGAATCCACACCGGTTTCGGGCCGTGCCCCATGTGCGCCGCGGCCGGTGACATGAATGTCGAAATAGGCGCCGCCGGCCATCATCGGGCCGGCGCGCACCGCGAACTTGCCCAGCGGCAGGCCCGGCCGGTTGTGCATGCCGAACACGTTGTCGCAGGGGAACCGCTCGAACAGGCCATCGGCAATCATGGCGCGTGCGCCGCCGATGCCTTCTTCGGCCGGCTGAAAAATGAAATTGACGACGCCGTCGAAGGCGCGTGTCTCGGCCAGATACTGGGCCGCACCCAGCAGCATGGTGGTGTGACCGTCGTGGCCGCAGGCATGCATGCGCCCCGGCTGGGTGGAACGATGCGCAAAGGTATTGGCCTCGACAATCGGCAGGGCGTCCATGTCCGCGCGCAGCCCGACCGAGCGTTTGCTGCTGCCGACACGCAATACCCCGACCACGCCGGTCTTGCCGATGCCGCGATGGACCTCGAGTCCGAAAGCTTCAAGCTTCCTGGCGACGATATCGGCGGTGCGTGTTTCCTCGAAGCCTAGCTCCGGATGCGCGTGGATGTCGCGCCGCCAGCGCGTCAGTTCTGGTTCGTTGCTGGCGATGCGGTCGATGACTGTCATGGGAGTGCTCCGGCGATGAAGTCGAGAGTCGATTCTAGCGCTGATGGCACAAGGCTCCCCTGTATTACCGGATGCCGGGCGGGTTCTTCGTCATGGCGCATCCCCGGTAGCTTGCGCCTGACCGGGTGGCGCGGCACCACCTTCGACACTCGAGGGGATGGCGAACCAGCCTGGCCGGCCTGGCCAGCCGACCATTGGCCAGCGCTCTGCCGGCTGGCGACGCGCATGCGTCATTCGGTAAAGCCGTCTGGCCGTCAGGCATCGAGGTCCGTTGTTGTGGCGACCACCACGCCCTGCGCGATCAAGTGCTCGATCTCGTCGTCGGCCAGTCCGAGTTCCGCCTTGAGCACGGCACGGGTGTCTTGCCCGTAGTCGGGCCCGGAACGCACCACCTTGCCGGGCGTGTCCGAGAGTTTCGGAACAATCCCGTGTTGGGTGGTGTGCCCGAGCGCCGGGTGTGGCACCTTGAGCAGCATGTCGCGCGCCTTGTAGTGCGGGTCCTGGTAGATGTCGGCAATCGTATAGACGCGCGAGACCGGCACTTCGGCGGCCACCAGCAAGGCTTCGATGGCCTCGCCCGCATGCCGGCGGGTCCAGGCGGCGACGACACCGTTGCAGGCGTCGAGGTGGGTGCCGCGCGCGCGAATCGAGCAAAAACGCGCATCGTCCAGTAGTTCCGGCTGGCCCATCACGTCGATCAGGCGCTTGAAGGTGGGGTCGCTATTGGCCGCGATCAGCACGAAGCTAGCGTCCGCAGTCGGGTACAGGCTGTTGGGTGCCATGGTCGGCAGATTCGGCCCGACACGCTTGGGTACGTAGCCGAGTTTTTCGAAGGCTCCCACATAGGCTTCCATTTGCGAAAACGCCGTCTCGTAAAGCGCCACGTCAACGACCTGGCCACGCCCGGTGCGCTGGCGGGCCAACAGGGCCATGCTGGCGCCGAAGGCAGCGTAGGTCGCGGTGAGATAGTCGGTGGTGGCAAGCGCAACTCGCGCCGGCGGTCGGTCCGGGTCGCCGGTCATGTGGCGCACACCGGCCACCGCCTCGCAAATGGCGCCGTATCCCGGGCGTTGGCTGTACGGGCCGGTCTGCCCGTAGCCGCTGATGCGCACCATCACCAGCCCCGGATTGGTTTTCGATAGTGCCTCGTAACCGAGCCCGAGGCGCTCGAGCACACCGGGGCGATAATTCTCCACCAGCACGTCGGCGCGCTCGGCCAACGCGCGTACCAGCTCGCGACCGCGCTTGGTCTTCATGTCAATCGTGATCGCCTGCTTGTTGCGCAGCAGGGTTGCGGCATACAGCGATACGTCGCCCACATGTTTGCCCATGCTGCGCATCGAGTCGCCACCGGGTGGCTCGACCTTGATCACCTTGGCGCCGAAATCGGCCAGCAGGCGGGCACAGGCGGGCCCGGCGATGGTCGAGCACAGTTCCAGGACGGTGGTGCCGGCAAGCGGCCCGAAGCTTGCGTTTGACCCGGTCATGGTTTGGTCAACCTCATGTCCGCCACCAGCGCGCGCATGGCGTTGTATTCGCTCTCGTAGAAGCGCGCGGCTTCGGCGTGCCCGAGAAAATGCGCACGGCTCTGGTTGTGCTCCAGATGGCGCCTCCACTCATCGGTTGCGGTGAGCGTACGCAGGGTTTGTTCCCACCACGCGATCTGCGCAGGCGAAACGCCGCGCGGCAGCAGCAGACCCAGTGCGGACTGGAACACCGAGTCGACCCCGGCTTCCCGCCAGGTCGGCACCTCGGCCAGGGCGCCACCCAGGCGTTCGGCCGAACTGACTGCCAGCAACCGAATCTTGCCGGCCTTGTAGAGCGTGACTGCATTGGGCGTGGTAGCGGCGGCGATGTCGATGTGGCCCCCCAGCAACGCAACCATTGAATCGCCGGACGAGCGAAACGCCGCGACCGTGAGTCTGCCGACGTCGACGCCCGCCGCCTTGAGTGGCTTGGCGATGCCGATGTGAATATGATTTCCCACCGTGGTGGCGACGCCGATCGGCATTGACTCGGGACGCGCCTTGAGCTGCGCCACCAGGTCCGCGGCGGTCTTGACAGCCGAGTCGGCACGCACCGCGACGACGATCGACTCGTCAAGCAGTACCGCGACCGCCGTGAAATCGCGATGTGGCAGCACGTCGAGCGTTCCGGCAATGTGATTTGACAGATAGCCGTGGGTATTGATTGACAGGACATGGGCATCGGCTTCGCGTTGCGCGAGGGTATTGAACGCGATCTTGCCGCCGCCGCCCGGCTTGTTGGAGATCAGCACCGGGTGGCCGACCAGTTTGCGCTCATCGAGGATCAGCTTGATCATGCGCGCTGCCTGGTCGAGCGCGCCGCTGGGGCCGGCTGGCACCACGATCTCGACTGTTTTGGTGGGCTGCCAGGTTTGCGCGCTGGCAGCGCCGGCAACGCCCAGCGCGATGCAGGTGACCAAGTGAGCGACTGCGCCGGTGACGACGTGGCCGAGGCGGATTGCGTGGCGCGCGATGTGCTGCGGATCAAGTATTTTCATGGGTTTTCCTCATGGGCAGTGCCATCAACTTGCGTTCGGCTGCAGCGCCGTTTTCGGCGACGCGCTGTGCTGCCACGTCTGCGGCGCGCCCCGCATCCCCTGCGCGCACCGCCGCGAGGGTTGCCTTCCACAATGCCAGCGAGCGCTTCCGGCGGGACGGTTCGGCCAAGCCGAGCCGCGAATAGCGGAAGGTTTGCAGGGACAGCGCCGTCAGGATATTTCGCAGCCGTTCGTTGCCGCAGGCCGAGGCCGAATACAGGCTCAAGCGAAATACGGTGCGCGCATATTCGTCAGCGCTAGCCTGTGCGCCGGTCAACTCTTCGAGCTTGCGAATCGCTTCCTCGAGCGCCGCGAGATAAGCCGGGTCGCGCTGTGTCGCCAGCAGGCGCGCGACCAGCTGAAACAGGCTGGCGCGAATCTGGAAAATATCGCGCACTTCGGTGGCCGCCAGTTGCGTGACATGCGCGCCACGGCGCGCATGTACATGGACCAGGCCTTCGGCCTGCAGGATCTGGAACGCGGCGCGAATCGGGCCGCGGCTGACCTGGAATTCGTCAGCCAGATCCTGTTCGCGCAACCACGCGCCCGGCGGCGGCACGTCGGCGAGGATCCGGTCGCCGATGGTGGACGCAATCTGCTGTGGCAGACTCCATGTCACCGGCACGGGTGAAGCGAGCCAGCGAAAGGCGGACAGACGGTCGGCCTGCTGCCCGAACGCGAGGATCGCCAGCGGCAGGGCTGGCGGCCCCGGCGTGCGCGAGGCGCCACGCTCAGTCGATGAGGGCGACGGTCTGGCCTTCATCGACCAGGTCTCCTTTGATCAGCAAGATCAACGTCAGCGTGGCGGGCAAGCTGCGTCAAGGCCGCACGCCGCTTCGCATTTTTGGCCCCAGCTGGGTGCGCAAGCGCCCCTGCATCGCCTCGATGAACTGGCACAGATACGGTCGCGTCTCGCGCGGGTCGATCAGGTCTTCCACGGCGAAGGCTTCCGCAGTGCGAAACGGCGACGAGAGTTCGCGCAACTCTGCCTCGAGTTCGGCTTCCTTCGCCTGCGGGTCTGGTGCGGCTTCGATTTCGCGCCGGTAGGCGGCCTTGACGCCGCCTTCGATCGGCAACGATCCCCAGGTGGCAGAGGGCCATGCGATCTTGAAATTGAGGCCCTTGCGGTCGATGGCATTGCCACCGGCCACGCCGAAGCACTTGCGCACCAGCACGCTGAATACCGGCACGCTGACCTGGCCCATCAAGTAGCGGGTCTGCAGGCCGAAGCGCATGATCGCAGCCGCTTCCGACTCCGGGCCAACCAGCAGGCCCGGCACATCGATCAACAGGATCAAGGGAATGTTGAAGCAGTCGCACAGTTCGATGAAATGGGTTTGCTTGCGCGCCGCCTTGACATCGATGATGCCGCCGAACATCGGATTGTTGGCGATGATGCCAACCGGGTAGCCATCCATGCGTGCCAGCATGGTGATCGCCGCGCGCCCGAAACCAGGCTGGATCTCAAAACATGAATCACGATCGGCAATCAACGCGATCAGGCGCTTCATGTCGTAGGGCTGGCGCTCGCGCCGTGGAATCATGTCGACCAGCGCATCCTCGCAACGATCGACCGGATCGCCGGTTTTCACCACTGGCGCGGCTTCCCATACGTTTTGCGGCAGGTAGGAAAGAAACCGGCGAATCTGCGCCAGACACTCGACCTCGTCGGCGGCCACGTTGTCGATGGTGCCGGCGGTATCGGCGGCGACTTTGGCGCCGCCCAGCTCTTCCTTGTGGATCGGTTTGCCGAAGGCGCGCTCGACCACTGGCGGGCCGGCAGCGAAGATCTGGCTGGTGCCGCGCACCATGATGGTCCAGTGCGCCAGCAGTGCACGGCCGGCGGGCCCGCCGGCGACCGAGCCCATCACGGCGCTCACTACCGGCACCATGCCGAGCAGATCGACCGAGCGCTCGAAGCCGTCCTGGCCATAGCCCGGCACCACTGAATAGCCCTTGCGCTTGACCGAATTGACGCTGCCGCCGGTGCCGTCGACCAGGTTGATCAGCGGGATCCGGTACTCGAAGGCGAGGTCCTCGACGAATCCGCCCTGGCCGCCCTTGCGCCGGTCGCTGCCGAAGCCGGTGCCGGCGCGGATGGTGTAGTCCTCGCCACCGACGGCCACCGGGCGCCCGCCAATTTTTCCCAGCCCCATCACATAGGGCGCGGGCTCGAAGCTCGCGAGTGCGCCGTCTTTGTAGGTGGCGCGGCCGGCGAGCTTTCCGACCTCGCGGAAACTGCGCTCGTCGAGGAGACGCGCAATGCGCTCGCGCACGGTGAATTTTCCGTGCGCATGGTGCTTGTCGACCGCAGCCGGGCCGCCGCAGGCTTCAGCCAGCTCGCGGCGGCGGTGAATGTCTGCTGCTTCGTTGCGCCAGGACATAGGGAGTGCTCGGAGGAAAGATGGACCGAGTATCCGGAATCAGAATCAAAGTGTCAATGATAAATTGTTAACAATCGACATTTGATTCGAAGGTGCCCAGGCGAAGTCGCCTCGAAGGTCTAAACAGCGTTTGAATGCGAAGCGACCGGCTGACGCGGCGGCAAGGCTGCCCGCGCCAGACCACGTCAGCTTGCTATCCGCTCAGGCGTGCTCCAGCGCCTCCTGGCGGCGCCGATACGTCTGGCCGAACTCGCGCGTGGTGGCATACACCTCGGGCAGCGGCCGGCCATTGGGCAGGGTCATCCAGATGCGCAGCAACAGGCGGCGCCGGTCAGCTTCGGGATGATCCTGATAAGTGGTGCGCGAATGCAGCACCGAAAAATTGTTGCCGATCTGGATGTCGCCGGCCTGCATGTCGAACGAGAGCTGCCAGGCGGGGTCGTTGCAGATCGCGTCGATCATGTCGAGCAGTTCCCATTGCTGGGTTGTCAGGCGCGGCACTTCGGGAAAACGCTGTGCGGTCTCAATATACCGGCGCTTGTGCAGCACGTTCAGACGCCCGGCGTGCCAGGTGAAAATCGGCACCACCTGCACCTTGATACCGGCCGCGTTTTGGGTGCGCGAATCAAAATGAAACGGCTGCTGCGCCACGCGCGCCAGATCCGGCCGGCGCCGCAGGATTTCGTTGAACAGCGCGCCCACGCTCATCAGCTTGCTGGTGCCGCCCGACGCCGAAGTGCGCATGCACAATAGCGCGAACGCGTCGCCGCCATCGTTGTGAAACAGCAGTTCGTTGTTGGTCTCGTATCCGCGCGTGCTGTTATCGCCTTCCACACGCTTGCCGGTATCGGTGACCTGATGCATCAGGCTGCCGGCCCCGTCCTGGCCTTCGGCGAGGCCGAGATGGCTGGTAATGCCCCAGAACAGCAAGCGCGCATCATCGGTCGCGTAGCGCTCGATCGGCAGCCCGCGCAACAGGGCGAAGCCGCGGCCCTCGGCAACTTCCTCGCGGATCGCCGCCAGGCGAGGGGCCAGGGTTGGCAGCGGAAAATCGTCTGCGCCGACATCGAAGAGAGAGATGCCTCTGGATTTTGCCTTGGCCAGAGCGCTATCGATTTCATCGACCTCGGTTTGTGTCAGCGGATAGATCCAGTCCTTGCGGGTGCCCATCTGCTCGCCTTTCCAGACGCTGGGACCCGCTACGTCACGCTCCAGAAATGTACTCATCGTTGTCTCCTTGTTGTGGGATGCCTGATCGATTGCGCCTGACACATGGAAATTCGGGGGGTTTGGTGGGCGGGTGGGCGCGCCTTTGCGGGGGCTAGGCGCCCGGTGAAAGTTTCAGTTCGCGCGCCAGGCGCAATGCATCTTCGGTATCCGTCTTGAGGCGATGCGCCAATTCCTCTGGCGTGCTCCACACCAGGTCAGAGCCGATGGCGCGCTGCTTTTCGACAAACTCCGGGTTGCGCAGCACCCGGCGCGTGGCTTCTGACAATGCCTGGACCACATCGCGCGGCAGGCCAGCGGGCCCGTGCAGTGCGTACCAGCTGTCGACACGATAGGTGGACTCGCCTGACTCCATGAACGTTGGCACTGCCGGCAGCGCGCCGACGCGGGTTGCGGTGGTCACGGCGATCGGCTTCAAGCGGCCGGTGCGAATCTGCGGCAGCATCACCGGCACCAGTGCAACGGCCATGTCAACCTGCCCCGAAATCGCATCGGTCATGGCGGCGGCACCGCCTTTGTAGGGCACGTGCAGGATATCAATGCCGGACTGCGCGTTGAGAAGCTTGGCGACAAACTCGAGTGAAGCGCTGCTCAGGGTGATGCGCCCGGGCCGGGCGCGTGCGGCCAACAGCAGCTCGCGCACATTGGAAAACGGCGCGGCCGGATTGGCGCACACCACGTAAGCCATCTGGTTGATCAGCGAGATCGGGGTGAGGGTTTTTTGCGGATCAAAGGGCGGCACCGGGCCGGTGGCGAAATTGGTTGCCAGCCCGGAGGTACCGATCAGCAAGGTATAGCCGTCAGGGTTGGAGCGCATCGCAGCATCGGTGCCGATATGGGTCGCCGCACCCGGCCGGTTGTCAATCACGATCTGCTGGCCCAATTCACGCCCGAGCAATTCGGCAAACGCG
>JANLTL010000464.1:0-18352 GCA_031362905.1 Burkholderiales bacterium
TAGTCCGGGTGCACGCCGACCGACGCAAAAATATTCTGATGCGCAGAGGCTATTTCGAGAAGGCCCGGCAACTCCTCCAGGTTGACACTGGCGCACAAGGCATGCGTCACGCGGTTCCGCTGCATGGCGTCCAGGATGGCCGGCAAGCGCTCTTGCAGCTCCTGAAAATTGATGTGACAGTGGGAGTCTACAAACACGGGTTATGTCGCGCGGATTCGTTCAGTTGGCAAGATTGACCTCCGAACACGTGCATTGCACTCCATGCGAATGCATTGCCGAGGACACTGCGCATTGCCATCCAATGCGGGTATTGGATGCTCTCAGCGCACATCATGAAACAGACGCCCATAGTCAATCAGCAGTTCCTCCACGAACAAGCGCGGGTTCAATGGATGGCCCGCCGTCCGTCTGGCAGCTGCCAGACGACGCAGGTAACCATGCATTGCGCGCGCATTCATGCGGGCTGCGCCACTGCGCAGGGCGTCCTGGCGTAAGGGATGAAACCGCGGCACACCACTGCCCCCGGCCATCAGGATGAGGTCGGCCACCCAGCGCATCAGCCAGAGTGAAACGCGCTCGTTGCCTGCCTTTTCGCATCTTTCCGCGGTAACGATGGGATCAAAGCGTGCGCCGGATAAGGCATCAAGCAACTCGCTGCGCTCTGCCGAAAATTCATCAAGCGTCGCGGCATTGAGCGCAGCGAGCGGCGCGCCGCCTGCCTCGGCAAGGCGTGCGGCGCCGTCGGCCACCCCCTGCGCACTCAGCCAGGCAAGGCACTGCGATGCAGTGGGGGCCGCCACCGTAAACTTCGAGGCGCGGCTGCGAATCGTTGGCAGTACCCGATCCGGGTGGCTGGTCACCAGCAAAAACAGGGTGTCGGCGGCCGGTTCTTCCAGTGTTTTGAGCAGCGCGTTGCTCGACGGAATATTGAGGGCATCTGCGGGATATACCAATATGACCCGCGCCCCACCCCGATGCGTACCAATGTTAAAAAAGCCGTCTAGCGCACGGACTTGTTCGATCTTGATTTCTCGGCTTGGCGTTTTCGACTTGGTGGCCTTCGAGACGCCCTCATCGCCCTCCTCTGCCGCGCCTTCAAGATCGCCGGATTGCAGGCTTTCCGGCAACAGCGCCCGAAAATCGGGATGATTTCCTTCCTCAAACCAGCGGCAGGCGTGACAGGCACCGCATGGATGGCCGCCTGCGGCAGGTGACTGGCAGAGCAGGCTTTGCGCAAAGTGCGTCGCCAGCGCACGCTTGCCGATGTCCGGATTGCCATGCATCAGGAGCGCGTGCGGCAGGCGCGCGCGCAAGGCATGGAGTCGTATCCAATCATTTTCAAACCAACTATACTCTATATTTTTCATATACTTGAAATAGTTTCTTCAAGTAATTTAGTAATTATATCTTTTGGCAAGGTCGCGTCGATCAGTCGAAATCTGGCCGGCTCGGCCCACGCAAGCTGGAGGTAGCGCTCGCGCACTCGCTCATGAAACGCAACCTGCTCGCGCTCAAAGCGATCTGGATCGCGGGCATCCGCGAGCCGGGCCGCTGCAACCGCTTGCGGCACGTCAAACAGCAGTGTCATGTCGGGGTTGGTGTCCGGGTGCACCCAGTGTGCCAGCTGCTCGATTCGTTCTGCTGCGATCCTGCGGCCAGCGCCTTGATAGGCACGGGTGGCGTCGGTGAACCGGTCAGACAGCACCCAGGTCCCACGCGCCAACGCCGGCTCGATCACCCCGGCCACATGCTCGCGGCGGGCGGCAAACATCAGCAGCGTTTCGGTTTCCAGATGCATCGACTCGGACAGCAGCAGGGCCCGCAGCTTTTCGCCCAGGGCGGTACCACCCGGCTCGCGAGTCACCACGACTTCGTATCCACGAGCGCGCAGCAGGGCAGCGACCGCGGGAATGTGAGTGCTTTTGCCGGCACCATCGATACCCTCGAAGGTGATGAATTTGCCTCTCGCCTTTGTCAATCTCGCCACCATCTGACCATCGCCGCCCTCACCCGCCCCGCCGCTGATACTTGTTCACTGCGCGATTATGCGCTTCCAAACTTGCTGAAAACTCATGGGTGCCGTCGCCCTTCGCCACAAAGTACAGCGCGTCGGTGCGCGCCGGTTTCAATGCCGCTTGGATGGCGGCCAGCCCCGGCAGTGCGATCGGTGACGGCGGCAGGCCGGCACGTGTGTAAGTGTTGTAGGGCCCGTCGGTGGTGAGGTCGCGCTTGCGTAAATTTCCGTCAAACGACGCGCCAAGCCCGTAGATAATGGTGGGGTCGGTCTGCAACAACATGCCGCGCCGCAAGCGGTTTACGAACACCCCTGCAATTTGGGGGCGCTCCCTTGCCTGCCCGGTTTCCTTCTCGACGATCGAGGCCATGATGAGCGCTTCATAGGCATTCGCGTACGGTACCCCGGGCGCGCGACGCTCCCATTCGCTTGCGAGGCGGCTCTTCATCGCGCGATGGGCACGCCGCAGGATGTCGAGGTCCTTGACACCTTTGGCAAACAAATAGGTGTCCGGAAAGAACCAGCCTTCTGGATGCGCCGGGCTGTCTGCCAGCGCCAAGGCGGTCAACACGGCAGCGTCATCGAGACCTTGTGTGAGATGCGTAACCCCCTCGTGGGCATCCAGTGCTGCCCGAAATTGGCGAAATGTCCATCCTTCCGGAATCGCCAACTCTTGCATCGTCACGTCACCGCGCGTGAGCTTGTCGATCAAGGCCAGCGGCGTGATGCCGTTCTCCACTTCGTAGCTGCCAGCCTTGATCTGGGTGTCGCGGCCAGAAAGGCGGGCGAGGAACACGAGCACGTCGGCAGGCACCGGCAGGACGCGCGCTGCCTGGCGCGCCGCCGAGCGCATCGAACTACCTGGCGCAACGGTGAAGTCTACGCTGTCCATCCCCAGCGCCAGCGGCTGCCCGCTATACCACCAGAGACCGCCTGCAAGTCCCGCAGCGCTCAAAAACCCAAGGAAAATCAGTGCTTTGAGGAGATTGAACAGCGAGCGAATCACAGCGGGAATGAGTTGATGCACCGTCGGCAATGGCAAACCGGGCGGCGCCAGATGAGGTGGGAGTATGGGAGCAATGAGGCAGCAATGCGCTCGCTATAATAGAGTCTACGGGGATAATTGACCATGTCATTTGTAGCAAAACTGCCAGATTGGGGGCTGATTCACGCATCGGGGCCGGATGCGCAGACGTTCCTGCACGGCCAACTCACCAATGACCTGCTGCATCTCGCCCCCGATGCTGCGCAATGGAGCGGCTACTGTACGGCCAAAGGCCGCATGCTCGCGGGCTTTTTGGTCTGGCGCGACAGCGGCGACGGGTTTTATCTCGCGACCGACCGCACATTGCTGCCCGGTCTGGTCAAGCGCCTCAAGATGTTCGTCCTGCGCGCCAAGGTGGGAATTGAAGACTGTTCGGAACGCTACGCTGCACTAGGCATTCATGGCGACACCATTACCAATGCGCAGGTGCCCATGCACGTGCGCCGGATCGACATGCCCGCCGGGGACACCCTGCTGTCAGACTGGCAGGTTTCCTTGCCCGCAGTGGAGGGTATGCCGCGCACGCTGGTGTGGCAGACCCCGACAGATATCGAGCAAACAGTGGCTGCATCCGCTCTGCCGCAAGCGAGCGCGTTGCAATGGATGCGCCTGATGGTCATGGCTGGCGAACCCTGGATCACGCCTGCGACGCAAGAAGCCTTCGTGCCGCAAATGATCAACTTCGATGCCCTCAATGGCATCAATTTCCAGAAGGGCTGCTACCCGGGGCAGGAAATCGTCGCGCGCGCGCATTACCGTGGTGCGGTGAAACGGCGCATGTACCGCGCCACCGTCGATGCGCCAGCGAAGGCGGGCGATGTCCTTTTCGCAAGTGATCTCAATGGTCAGGAAAGCGGCGTCATCGCACTTGCCGCGCCAGCCGCCGGGGAGGCCGTGGCCGGCACGAGTTCGAGCGAAGTCCTCGCGGTGATTCAGATTCAAAGCCATGCAGCTGCCGAGATCCGGCTTGGCGCGCCCGATGGCCCGTTGCTGCGGTTCGCTCCCTTGCCCTACGCTATACCTGAGGCTGCCTGAGGTCGCATGTCGCAGGCACGCGCGCGCCTCGCTGCCGCCACTCCGCCCCCCTCTGCTTCGGTGCTGGCGCGACCCCTGAACGCGGATAGACGCCTCGACCTCGTTGAGCAAGCCTCGCCGCCCGCCGCGCACTTCCGTCTGCCATGAGCCCGATCACCGACTACTACGTTTACTACAAGGTGCAGGCCGCGCGCATGGATGGCTACATCCCGGTCGCCATCGCCATGCAATCAGATGTCTACCGGCTCACTGGCGTGCGTGGCCGACTGAAAAAGAAATCCGCGGACGACAGCACGTGGATGGAGATCTACGAAGGTGTGCACCAGCGCCTCCTGTTTGAGGCAGCGCTGGCGGACTGCGTGGCACGCTTTGGCATCGAACAGTTTTACCTCGATGGCAGCGCGCGCAGGAGCGAAATTTTTCACGATCCGCTGGCGTAACCGGCGATGTGCCTGATCGGCCTGGCGTGGCAGGCGCATCCTGAAATTCCGTTGATTATCGCGGCCAATCGCGACGAATATCATGCGCGGCGGAGCGCAGCTTCTGCGTGGTGGCAGGATGCGCCGCAGGTATTTGGCGGGTGCGACCTCCAGTCGGGGGGCACCTGGATGGGTATCACGCGTAGTGGGCGCTTTGCCGCACTCACCAACGTGCGCGATCCGGGCGAATTCAAGCCCAACGCGCGCACGCGCGGCGCACTGGTTGCAGATTTTCTCACCGGCTACGATGCTCCAGCCACCTACGTTGGGCAATGCATACAAGAGCATGCGGCCTACAACGGCTTCAATCTCCTCGCCGGCACGCCAGAGGCGCTGTGGTATTGCGGCAATCGTGGCGCCGCCACACACGCGCTGGCGCCAGGCCTGTACGCGCTCTCCAATGCCCTTCTTGATACGCCGTGGCCCAAGGTCATTGCGCTGAAGCTGGCTCTGGGAGCGGGTCTGCAAGCTTATGCGGCTGATGAGGCGCTTGTACCAAGGGTTTCCACGGTGCCGCTTGATGCAATTGCACCGGCCGCTTCAACGATGGACGCGCTGGGCCACCCGCACGGCACCGATGGTGCGCGAGGTGCGCGCGGTGCCCGAGGTGAGCGGCTGGACGCCTTGTTCAGCTCGCTGTTCCGGGCCCTCGGCGACACCCAGCCACAACCCGATGACAAGTTGCCGCAGACCGGTGTGCCGCTGGAGCGCGAGCGGGTTCTGTCAAGCCCAAAAATCATTTCATCGCTTTACGGCACCCGCACATCTACGGTGCTGTGCGTGCTCAGAAGTGGACAGGTGCACTGGGAAGAGCGCAGCTTCGCCGTCTCAGGTGACGTCGCGCAGACGGTGTCCGAAAAATTCAGTCTTGCCGGCCATTCTGCGCTGCCGGCGCAAGAGAACGCCAGAATGCGCTGATCGCTGTTTGCGCATCGCTTACCGGCAGCCCGGTGGCACCTTGCACCGCGTTGCGATAGGGCGGCATGTTGGTGCATTCAAGCACCAATGCACCGACTTGCGGGCAGCGTGCCGTCAATCGCATGGCTGCCGCCACCACGTCACGTTCGGCTTGCGCGATGTCGAGGGACGCGTCGTTGTTCAGAATGCGCTGTGCGAATTCACTGCCTGCGTCCACGCCTTCGATCGGCGTATCGGCGGGCGCGCCTGCTGCTGCCAGGCAGGAAGCATCAAGGTATGCCGCCGCAATGGTCACCACGCCGATACGCTTGCCCACAGGCAAGCGGGCTTCGAGCGCGGCAATCTGCAGCAAGCTTGAGGTCATCACCGGCACCGGCAGTGCCTGCGCCAACGCACTCTGAAACCGCACCAGAAATCCGCATGTCGTGGTGATACCGATGCAGCCTTGTGCGACGAGAGCCTGTCCCGCTTCGATGAACGGCTGCAGCAAACCTTGAGCCTTGCGACGCACCACCCGCTCCGGCGAGGCGCCACGCACAATCGCGTAGCGCACCGGAAAGTTGAAACTCGCCGCATTCCCCACGTCCCCGACAGGGCGCGGGAAGCGCGTCTCGAGCATCAGGACACCTAGGGCGGGCCCGCCCGGCGTGGGGTGGCTGGCCTTCGAAGCATCGACTCGGACGGACATGTGCTCACGCGGCCAGCGCTGTAATGCAAGCCAAACCCGAGACCACCGCAGAAGAGCGCAGCGGCGCCGGACTCACGCCACCCACTCACTCACGGGCGCTCGCGCATCTTGCAGCGGCTGGCAAATCACGTCGACGAGTGTTGGGCCTGCATGCTCGGCGGCGTGCTTGAACACGCCTCGCAATGCGCGCGGGTCTTCTACGCGCCAACTCTTGACACCGTAGGCGGCGGCAACCGCAGCGTGATCGGTACGATTGAAATCGACCGAGAAATAGCGCGCATCGAACCCGGTCTTCTGCCCCGCCTTGATCCAGCCGTAGACCGAATTGGAGATCACCACCATCATGATCGGGGCCTTGAAGCGCACGATGGTCTCCAGTTCACCCACAGTGAACCCAAAGCTGCCGTCGCCCATGACACTGACCACTTTGGTTTGCGGCTCGGCAAACCAGGCACCGAGCGCGGCGGCCATGCTATAGCCCAAGGCACCATGTGCGCGGTTGGAGAAAAAGCGCCGCCCGCTCCGGCGAATCTCGTAGTAGGCCGAAAAATACGGGCACGGCGTGCCGGGATCGGCCACCACAATCGCGTCATCCGGCAGCACCGCTTGCAGGTCATGGACCACTCGCTCAGGCAGAATCGGCGTGACATCGCTTTGCGCCAACGCTAGAAACGAGGCGCGTTTGTCGGTTTTGGCTTGCGCAATGGCGGCAGCGTTCAGGCGCGCTGGCATGTCGAATGCGGTCTGGCCCGCAAGGGCATTGATCAACTGGCGCAACACGATGCGGCAGTCACCAACCAGACCAATGTCGGCAGGATAATTCGCACCAATCACCGCAGGGTCAACGTCAATGTGCAGCACTTGCGTCTTGCCCGGTGCGGGAAAGCGGCGTCTCTCGGTCGTCACGCTGCCAGCCCGACAGCCGATAAAGATCACCAGGTCCGCCATTTCGATCAGGGCACGCGTCCACTGGGTGCCGCCATTGCTGCCCACCACGCCACCGCACAGGGCGTGGGTCTCGGGCAGGCTGCCTTGCCCGCTGATGGTGGTCACCACGCCGGCGTTGAGCGCCTCGGCCAGTTGCGCCAATTCGCCTTCCGCCCCGGCGAGTACGACACCACCGCCGACCACAAACAGTCTGTTGGCCGACGAGGTCAACAGCGCTACAGCGCGTTCAACATCGTGCGGATCGGCACCCGAGCGTCGCGCGGGATAGCGGCCCAGCGCCGCATCGCCCCAAAGTTCATCAGCCTCCAGCAGTCCTTTTTGCACATCGAACGGCAGCGACAGGTGGGCAGCACCCGTGCGCCCGGTGGTCATCTGGGTAAACGCCGTGCGCAACAGACGCGGAATGTCGGCAGTTGCATTCGCCACGCCCGCCCACTTGGTCAATGGACGAAACAGATTTTGCTGATCGAGTTCGGTCAGGGTATAGCGGCCACGTGAAGTGGTTGCAATGTCAGTCGTGATGGCCAGCACCGGAATCGACGACTCATTCGCCTCCACGACGCCCGGCAAAATGTAAGTCGCACCACCACCTGACGGCCCCTCGCACACCCCCGGCTTGCTGCTGATGCGCGCGTAGCCATCGGCCATGTAGGCGGCGCTGCGCTCGTCGCGTGTCAGCACATGGGTGATGCCGTGATCGAGCCTGGCGAAGGCATCGTAGAGTGGCAGACTGGTATCGCCGCACAGGCCAAAGACGTGCTTGACGTTGAACTGTTGCAGCATGCGCACGAGCGCTTCGGCGCCGTTGAGTTGAGGCATTGCGGGTCTCCACGAGAACAACAGATATTATCGCGGCATGCCGGAGATCAAACTCGACGCGATTGACCATGTCGTCTTCAACACCAAAGACCTGACGGATCAAGCCGTGCGCTTGTTTGAACGCGCCGGGTTCAACGTGACCCCGCGTGGTTTTCACACGCTCGGCTCGATCAATCACACCATCGTGTTTGCCAATGACTACCTGGAGTTGCTCGGCTACCCGCCTGGCGCAATACCGACCCAGCGCCCTGAATTGGCGGCAAACCCCGCCGGTCTGATGGCGACCGTGCTGCAAACAGCGGACGCCGATGCCTCCCACGCCGCACTGGCGCAACAAGGACTGCGCCCGCGTCCGGTGCAGTCGTTTTCACGCCCCGTCGATTTGGGTGATGGACGCACGCAAGACGCCGCGTTTCGCGTCACCCGCCTGGAGCCCGCCGCCGTGCCCGGCACCTGGTTCTACTACTGCCAGCATCTCACGCGCGATTTGGTTTGGCGGCCCGAGTGGCAGACACATGCGAACGGCGCTACAGGGATCACGATGCTGGACATTGACGTGCCCAGTTTGAGCGAAGCCGTGCCACTCTACGCAGCTTGCCTCGGCGGTGCCGCAATCGTGCGATCCCCGCAAACCCTTGGTGGAAGCGGCTTTCAGACAATCTTCTCTCTGCAGCGTTGTGTGGTGCGACTGCGCGAGGCGCCGGGGCGGGCGCGCATGCGCGCGCTGATGTTTCATGTCGCCTCGCTCGATACGGCGCGCAGCGTGTTACAACGCAATCAGGTGGCCCATGAAGTGGTGCAAGGCGCAAACGGCGAGGCGGAGGACATCATCGTCATAGACCCTGCCCTGACCTTTGGCACCACGCTACAATTGTCCGCATCGGCAATCGAGTAATTGACCCGGACGCGCTACCGGTTTTGCGGCGCCCGCATTGCCTCACCGAAAGCGATGCCATCCCGTTGCATTATGTTTTATCCCACTCCAGGAGACACCATGCGTTATTCCGCTTCTCTCATTGCAACAGCCATTGCGGCGCTCGCCATGTCAAGCGCTGCGCAAGCGCAAACCAAATGGGACATGCCGACACCGTACGCGGCGACCAACTTTCACACCGAGAACATCATCCAGTTTGCGGCTGATGTCGACAAGGCCACTGCCGGCAAGCTCAAAATTCAAGTCCATCCGAACGCGAGCCTGCTCAAGATGAACGAAATCAAGCGCGGCGTGCAATCGGGCCAGGTGCAAATCGGCGAGATCTTGTTGTCCGCTTATTCCAACGAAGATCCGCTCTTTGAACTCGACGGCCTGCCGTTCCTCGCTACCGGCTACGACGGGGCGATGCGCCTCTATGAAGTCTCCAAGAAGCCGCTGCAGGACAAGCTTGGCAAGCAGGGCATGATGGTTCTTTACTCGGTGCCGTGGCCGCCGCAAGGCATTTACTCGAAGAAGCCGATCAGCGCTGCAGCAGACCTCAAGGGCTCCAAATGGCGCGCCTACAGCCCTGCAACGGCCAAGATCGCCGAACTGATTGGTGCCACGCCGGTGCGTATCGAGGCCGCTGAACTGTCCCAAGCGCTCGCCACCGGTGGCGTCGAAAGTTATATTTCCTCCGGTGCTACCGGTTTTGATACCAAGACCTTCGAGCACATCAAAAACTGGTACGACACCCAGGCCTGGCTGCCGAAGGACGCTGTACTGGTCAACAAGAAGGCTTTTGACGCGCTGGACAAGGCGACCCAAACGGCCCTGCTAAAAGCGGCTGGCGATGCCGAAGTGCGCGGCTGGCGCATTTCGCAGGAAAAGAACAATTGGTACAAGGATGCGCTCAAAGAGCGTGGCATGAACATCGCCAAACCATCGGACCAGTTGATGACCGACTTCCGCAAGGTCGGCGTCACGATGACGGATGACTGGATCAAGAAGGCCGGCGCGGACGGCAAGAAAATCATCGATGCCTTCAACAAAAAGCAGTGATGCCATAAGCGATTTGGCTACCATGCCGCTGATGTCCCGCTAATGCCAAACACATTGCGCCGGTCGCTTGATTGGCTCTACAACGCCGCCGGGTTTCTTGCGGCGTTTTTTGTTTTTGCCATCTTTGCGGTGATGATCGCCTCTTCGCTGATGCGTGAGTTGTCGATCAAGACCGGTGGCATCGAAGACCTGGTCGCCTGGCTGTGCGCCGCTGCCGCCTTCCTCGCCATGCCGCACGCGTTCAAGCATGGCGACTTCGTGCGCATGGAATTGCTGATCTCGCGCCTGGGCGCACCGCGCCGCCGCACGTTTGAGATTGGTGGCTTGGCGTTTGGTGTCGCGTTCTGCACCTATCTCGCGTTCTGGGCGATTCGCATGACTTGGGGCAGCTACGAGTACGGCGTGATGTCCGACGGCCTGCTGGTCCTCCCGATCTGGATTCCGCAACTCTCCTTCGTGCTGGGGGCTGTGCTTCTGCTGATCGCGATGACGGACGAGTTTGTGTGCGTGCTCATGGGCCGGCGCCCGGTTTACGTGACTGCAGTCGAAGAGCGCCACGCGCGCGGCGACTTTTCCGAAGACATTTGAGCAGCCCTGTGACACTCTCCAAAACGCCACACGATCAATATCTTGGCACCGACCGCGGGCTGCCCATCTACGAGGGTGCCCGGTGAACGTCATCGAAATTTCGCTGATCCTGCTAGGCATCATGCTTGTGTTGCTCGCAGGCGGGGTCTGGATCGCGATTACGCTGGCGATCACCGGCTTCCTCGGGCTTACCCTGTTCGCCAAGACGCCCGCCGGTGAAGGCCTGTTCACCGCCTTCTGGGGTTCCAACGCGTCATGGGAGCTGGCGGCGCTGCCGATGTTCATCTGGATGGGCGAAATCTTGTTTCGTACCAAACTCTCCGAACAGATGTTTGAAGGGCTCGCGCCCTGGCTTAACCGCGTGCCTGGGCGGCTGATGCACACCACCATTTTGGGCTGTGGCATTTTTGGTTCGGTGTCGGGATCGTCCGCTGCGACCTGCGCAACCATCGCCAAGGTGGCCCTCCCGGAATTGCTCAAGCGTGGCTATGACGAGAAGATCGCACTCGGCAGCTTGGCGACGGCCGGCACGCTCGGCATCTTGATTCCACCCTCGATCACCATGGTGGTCTACGCTGTCGCAGCCGAGGCCTCAATCATCCGCATCTTTCTGGCCGGCTTCATTCCCGGCCTGATTTTGATGCTGCTGTTCTCGGGCTATATCGCCTGGTGGTCGCTGCGCAACCCGGACAAGGTGCCGGCTGCCGAAGCGGAATTGAGTTTTATCGACAAGATCAAGAAATCCGGCAACCTGATCCCCTGTGCGCTGCTGATCCTGTTCATCGTGGTAGTACTGGTCAAGGGCTGGGCTACCGCCACTGAGTGCGCCGCCTACGGCGTACTCGGCTCACTGGCGATCGCGGTGCAGTCACGCATGCTTACCTGGCGCAATTTCATGGACAGCCTGATGAGCGCCACCCGTGTTTCGTGCATGATCATGTTCATACTGGCCGGCGCCAAGTATTTATCGCTGACCATGGCCTTCACCGGCATCCCGCGCGAACTGGCCGAATGGGTGGCCACCCTGCAACTGTCGCCCTACATGCTGATCGGTATTCTGGCCCTGCTCTATATTGTGCTGGGGACTGCACTCGACGGCATTTCTATGATCGTGCTCACCTCCACCGTCGTGTTGCCGATGATTCTCAAGGCCGGCTTTGACGTGGTCTGGTTTGGCATTTTCATCGTGCTCCTGGTTGAGATTGCCGAGGTGACACCGCCGGTGGGTTTCAATTTGTTTGTCCTGCAAAACATGACCGGCAAGGACGCCAACACCATCGCGCATGCCTCACTGCCCTTTTTCGCCTGCCTGGTCCTGTGCATTGGCATCATCACGGTCTTTCCGCAGACGGTGATGTGGCTGCCCGACGTGATCATGGGCGTAGCCAAGTAGTCGCTGCGCCACTGCGCTCACGGCGTGCCGCGCGGGACGATCCTGCTCGCCGCCTTGCCTCTGTGTGCGGCAATCTTCGCTCGCGACCCAACCTCCGCCCAAAAAAACTGCGCTAGAGACTGATGTCAACCTGATCGCCGCCGTGGCCCGTGGCGTGCTGTGGATCCACCAAGGTATGCACCACCTGCTGTAGCAGTTCGCGGTGCAGAAGCAGATCAAACAACACTTCAGGCGGCACCGTGACGCGGTAGGCCAGGCCGGCCAGCCGGCCAATCAGCTCTGGTGTGCCGCGTCCGGCAGCAACCATAATCTCGACCCCCGTGACGCGCGCCAAGCCCATTTGATGCCGCTTGAACTCGTACGCTGCTTCCCAGCCCGGCAGGTCTACACCAAAACGATTCTTGAACAGCTCCTGCGCTTCGGCGTATTCGTGCCGCATGCCTATTTCATGCAAGGTGTGTGCAAGCTGTATCCATGGGCCCGGAGGCGCTTCGGCGGGCGCTGAATCAAGATAAATACCAAGCGTACGCAAGGCACCCCCGGGGTGGCCCTCCTGCTTCAGCTTGTGCACGGTCTCCATGACCTTGGAGGCCGCGACCATGACGTCCCGCATTCTTTCCGATTCCGCGCTATTCGGAGCAGACTGCTCAATGGCGGTCAGCGTCACCGCGCCCCCCGCTGCGGGTGCTTTCCGTTGCGCCGGCAAGTCAATCAACTCAAGCGCAAACGCCCCGGCATCTTTCGCCACAGCCGCGTCATCCTTTGCCGGTGCCACTGCCAAGGGTAGCGGACTGGTTACCCCCGTCCCGCTTGCAGATTGCGCGTCGTCCAATGCTGGCGGCTCCAATAGCGCGCTGATGTCGGACGTGGAAATCACTCCAGCGCCACCAACCTGCGTGACAGGAACAAGTTCGATGCCTGACGATTGCTCGCTCTTGGATTCAAAATCGAGTTCGAAGTCAATCTGCAGATCGTCCATCGAGAGCACCGGCGCAGCAGCTTGCACTGGTGCTGCGGCGGGAAATGGTTTCGCCATCCCCTCCTGCGACCCGGTCCCAACGGGCGTGTTATTTGCCGAGCCGCTACCATGTGCGGCAGGAGTACCAGGAGTACCAAGAGCGCCAAACGGTACTGCGACGCCACTGGTGTCTGACGAGTGGCGATAGCTTGCCCATGCTTCGTCCGACAAATCGTTCATCGTCGCCAGTTGTTGCGTCAGTGAATTCTTGTCGACCTTGAGCGAAGCCACAGGGGTCGCGGCGGCGGCGGGCGCCGCCGCTGGCGCGCGCATCGCGACCGCAGCTGCGATGGTGGTGCTGGCTGCAGCAATCGCCATCTCGACCGCCGCAGGCGGAGAGGAAGGCTGTTCAAAGGTGGGCAGATTGAATGACAATAGATCGTCACTGTTGTCGCGCGACGGATCCGGTGGATCAATCGTGGCAACGGGCGCTGTCTCGGCAACCACTTCAGCGCTTGCGCTGGCGTTTGCCGCCGGGTCCGGCTCGCCGCGCGCAATACGCCGCGCGCGCTCGGCCCGCGTCATGACGACGGTGTCGGTGAAATCGCGCTTGTAGGCTGATTCCGGTGGAGTGTCGCCAGGCGCCGGGCCAGACGTGCGCCAGCGCGCGCCATCGACATCAATCAATGGACCGGAGGGGCGGCGTTGATTGCGGCGAAACCACCATGTCGCACCCGCACTGGCGGCCAGCGCCGCCAGTGCGGCAGAGATGACCAGCCACCACCACGGCACGCGCGAGGCTTCAAGCGCATCGGCGCGCGCGCGCGTCGATTGCAGGTCGAGTCTGAGAGAGGACAAATCCTTGCTGAAGGCGTCGAGACGCTTGCCAAGCGCTTCGTTCTCGGTGGCCACCGGATCGGGTGCGCCGCGCATGGCTGCGACGTAGCGCGCATGTGCCTGCTTGAATCCCCTATCGCCGGCAAGCGCCGCTGCGCTTAGGCGATCCGGAGCGGATATATCAGTAGCCAGGCGCATGCCGGTGCTCTGCTCAAGGAGCAGGCGCGGTTGCGAGGCAAGAAATTCATCGATACCGCCTAGTTCAATTTTGAGCATGGAGCGCAACGGTGGTGCCAGCGGGGCGCGGGGAGTGCGTGCGGCCAACGAAGCGGGCCGGGTGCGTGACAGCACACCCGGTTCGTCCTCCGGGCGCACGGGTTTTGACAAGGGAGATCGCCCACTTGCGCCCGCCTTGCTTGCGGCCTTGCCGGCAATTGATTGCGCCGCACCCAGACGCTGGCCGGGCGCTGCCGCACTCTTCGCCGGCCGTGTACCGCCGGCACTCCCTGCAGCCGCCTTTGCCACAACGGCTGCAGCCGAAACGGATGCCATATCAGGCGTGACGACAGGCGCCTGTACCGCCGGAGGCGCCATTGGGGCCACGGTACCTCGGCGCTCCGTCGCCGGCAGGTCGAGCAGGAAGGTATAGCGTCGCAAAAAGAAGGCGCCGCATTCGAGACTCACCCCGACACTGATCACCAGGTCGTTGACGGGGCGCACCGTGGTCAGCACCACAGACTGCCGCTCACCGCTGGTGACAACGTCTGCACGCACGTTGTCGGAAATGTCGTGGAGTTCACCGCCCGGGCGCAGTTTGACGCATTCCACGGCGAGTCTCTCGCGCCCGCCGGGGACCACCGGCAAAACGATGCGTAGCGCCTCACCAAGCCCGGATTCGAGCACCGGGGCGCCGAATGACGCCGCGTTCACCAGACTGCTGGCGGCCAGTATCGTGGCACCTGCAATGCGCGAGAGTGTGGAGAAAAAAGTGCGCATCATCTGCCTGAACTCAATGGGCCTGATCCCAGTTGGCACCAACGCCAAGTTCGGCCTCGAGGCTGACATCAAGCTGAGCCACGCCTGCCATCAACGCAGGCACCTTTTCGCGCACCAGTTCGAGCTCATCATTCGCCACTTCAAGCACCAGTTCATCATGCACCTGCATGATAAGGCGCGATTCCAACTGATCGCGTTCAATCCAATCCTGCACGGCAATCATGGACATCTTGATCAGGTCAGCCGCAGTGCCCTGCATCGGCGCATTGATCGCGGCGCGTTCTGCGCCCTGGCGGCGCGGCCCGTTGGGGCTGTTGATCTCGGCCAGCCACAGGCGCCGGCCAAATACGGTTTCGACGTAACCATTTTGCTTCGCCGCGAGGCGCGTGTCATCCATGTAGCGCTTGACGCCGGCAAAACGCTCGAAATATCGTTCGATGTAATTCTGCGCAGCCGCGCGCTCGATGCCCAGATTGCCGGCGAGACCAAATGCGCTCATGCCATAAATCAAGCCAAAATTGATCACCTTGGCATACCGGCGTTGCTCGCTGTTGACTTCATTGCGCGGCATGCCGAATATCTCCGAAGCGGTCGCGCGATGCACATCTTCACCAGCAGCAAAGGCGGCCAGCAGCGCCGGGTCCTTGGAGATGTGCGCCATGATGCGTAACTCAATCTGCGAGTAGTCAGCGGACACAATACAGCGCCCGGGCGGTGCGATAAAGGCTTCGCGGATGCGCCGCCCTTCTGCGGTACGGATTGGAATGTTTTGCAGATTCGGATCGTTCGACGCCAGCCGACCGGTCACCGCGATCGCCTGTCCATAGTTGGTGTGCACGCGCCCGGTTTGCGCATTGATCATCCTGGGCAGTTTGTCGGTGTACGTACTTTTGAGCTTTGCGGTACCCCGATAGTCGAGCAGAATTTTCGGCAGCGGATAGTCTTCAGCCAGTTTATTGAGCACCTCTTCGTCGGTCGAAGGCGCACCCGATGGCGTTTTCTTGACCACCGGCAGCTTCATCTTCTCAAAAAAGATTTCGCCAATCTGCTTCGGGCTGCCGAGATTGAAGGGCTGCCCCGCTACCTCGTAGGCCTTCTGCTCCAGCTCCAGCATGCGCGCACCCAACTCGCCGCTCTGCTTTTCGAGCAAGGCAGCATCGACCAGCACTCCTGTGCGCTCCATCTTGAACAGCACTTGCGCCACCGGCAGCTCCAGCGCATAAATCGCGGCAAGCTTGGCATCGGCCTCCACCTGCGGCCACAGCATGCGATGCAGGTGCATCGTGACTTCGGCATCTTCGGAAGCGTAGTCGGTGGCTTTGTCGATCGCTACCTGATCGAAGCCGATCTGGTTCACACCTTTGCCACACACCTCCTCAAACTTTACCGTTTTGCGGTCGAGGTGGCGGTCCGCCAGCGAGTCCATGTCGTGGCTTTTGTGGGATTCGAGCACATAGCTTTGCAGCAGCGTATCGTGCGCGACACCGCGCAGCCGGATGCCGTGATTGGCGAAGATGTGGGAGTCGTATTTGAGGTTCTGTCCAACCTTCTTTTTGTCGGGGTCTTCCAGCCAGGGTTTGAGTAGTACAAGCGCCATGTCCAAATCAATCTGTGCCACGTCAGGCGCAGCGCTACCAAGGTCAACCGACGACACATCGGGGCCGCGATGCCTGAGCGGCAGATAGGCGCCAACATAAGGCTCAATGGCGAACGAGATCCCGACCAGCTTGGCCGTCAAGGCATCGAGTCCGGTGGTCTCGGTATCGACGGCGGCGAGCGGTGCGGCATCGAGCAGCGCGACCCACCGCTGCAGGGCATCGATGCTGCGAATGGCCTCGTACCGCTTGTCACGCACAGGAATGACGGGCCGGTCGACTGCTGGCATTGGCGGCACTGCAGGCCCAAAAGCCTTGGCAGGAGCGGATCCTGGTCTGTTACGCCGCGCAGCGCCGCTCGCACCAAAGGTTCTGGCGCTGTCACTTGCTGCGGACTCACCCGGTTCCAGTTCTTTCAACCAGGTACGAAAGCCATAGCGCTCATACAGGCCACGGATGCCGGCATGGTCTTCTTCTTGCGGGTGCAAGGCAGCGAGTGACAGATCAGGCACATCGCATTTGACCGTGACCAGCACGCGTCCGCGTGGCAGCCAGTTGAGCGCGTTGCGCAAATTGTCCCCGACCACCCCCTTGATGTCCGCAGCGTGCGCGATCACGCCATCGAGCGTGCCGTATTCGTTGAGCCACTTGACCGCTGTTTTCGGGCCGACTTTCTCGACGCCCGGGACGTTATCGACCGCGTCGCCCATCAGCGTGAGGTAATCGACGATACGGTCCGGTGGTACGCCAAATTTCTGGGTCACTCCGACGATATCGAGCGTCTCATTGCTCATGGTGTTGATCAGCGTGACATGATCGTTGACCAACTGGGCAAGGTCCTTGTCTCCGGTGGAGATCACGGTATCGATTCCGGCGCGCGCGGCCATCACCGCGAGGGTGCCGATCACGTCATCAGCTTCGACGCCTTCGACCATCAATAGCGGCCATCCGAGCGCACGCACCGCTTCGTGGATCGGCTCGATCTGCGCGCGCAAGTCATCCGGCATCGGCGCGCGTTGCGCCTTGTACTCGCTGTACAGATCATCGCGAAACGTCTTGCCCTTGGCATCAAACACGCACGCCAGATACTCTGCGTGATACTCTGCCTTGAGCTTGCGCAGCATGGCAATGACGCCATGCATGGCGCCTGTTGGCTCGCCGCCAGGGCCGCGCAGATCCGGCAGGCCGTGGAACGCGCGATACAGATAGGACGAACCGTCAACCAGCAGCAGGCGGGGCATGGGCGCGGCGAATGGTTCGGTGCACGGCGGGTGGAAGTACGCGGGCGAAGGCAATCATCAGAAACATCGGCAACCAGGAGAAGCGCAATGCAACGGCAAGTCAATCGGATCGATCCGGCGCCGGATTACTCGGCGCGCGAGGCGTGGCGCTTGTTTGGCATCATGTCGGAATTCGTCGAAGCGACCGAGCGTCTGGAGCCTTTGCGCCCTGCCGTGTCGATCTTTGGCTCAGCGCGAATTTTACCCGCTGACCCGGTGTATCAGCAGACCGAAATCATTGCTCGAAAGTTGTCGGATGCAGGCTTTACCGTCATCTCGGGAGGCGGGCCGGGACTGATGGAAGCCGCCAATCGTGGCGCTTACGATGGGAAAAGTGCCGCGGTCGGGCTGAACATCGAGTTGCCGCGCGAGCAACAGCCGAACATGCATCAAAACGTATCCCTCTACTTTCGCCATTTCTTTGCCCGCAAGTACATGTTTGTCAAATTCGCCTGCGCCTACGTCGTGATGCCGGGCGGCTTTGGTACGCTTGACGAATTGATGGAAGCGCTCACGCTGGTGCAAACCGGGAAAGCGCCGAAAATGCCGATCATCATGGTAGGCAGCGCATTCTGGCGCGGGCTCGCCGACTGGATGCGCGATCAACTCGTGTCGCGCAAGCTGATCGAGTCCGGCGATATCGACCTCATGACTTTTCTCGATGACCCTGATGAAATTGTCGGCGCCATCTTCAAATTTTATGAAACCAAGGGCTTCACGCCATCGGCGGTTGAGCGCGAGCGGCTGCTGTATCTGTAAAAACAGCGTCTGCGCGCTTGAGCGC
>JANLTL010000481.1:0-17809 GCA_031362905.1 Burkholderiales bacterium
CGAGGCGATTGTGATTCTGGAGAATTTCGCCACCACGCTCGAAGCGGTTGTCGCACGCACGCACATCAAGCATGTGGTGGTGGCTTCGCTTGGCGACTTGTTGGGGCTCAAGGGCCTGCTGGTCAATTTTGCGGTGCGTCATGTCAAGAAGATGGTCCCCGCTTTCACGCTCGAGCACGCGATCCGCTTTAACCGCATGGTGGGCGAGGGCATGGCCTGTGTGCTGCGCCCCGCCGATGTGGGGCCGGATGATGCGGCGTTTCTGCAATACACCGGCGGCACCACCGGTGTCTCCAAGGGCGCGACCCTGCTGAATCGAAACATTGTCGCCAACATCCTGCAATCGGAAGCATGGATGGCGCCGGCACTGATGCGGTCCAATGCGCAAGGCGCAGCAGATGCCAACGAAGCTTTGAGCATCGTCACCGCGCTGCCGCTGTGTCACATCTTCTCGCTGACCGTGAACTGCCTGCTTTACACGCGCATCGGCGGCAAGAATATCTTGATCGTCAATCCGAAAGACATTCCTGGATTTGTGAAGGAGCTTGCGCAGCACAAGTTCCACATGTTTACCGGCGTCAACACCTTGTTCAATGCGCTGCTGAACCATGGGGAGTTCGCCAAACTTGATTTTTCTGCCCTGCGCGTCACCAACGGCGGCGGCATGGCGGTGCAACAGGCAGTGGCCGAGCGCTGGAAGAAAGTGACTGGCTGCGCGATTGCCGAAGGCTACGGCCTTTCCGAGACTTCGCCTTCAGCCACCTGCAATCTGGTCACCGCGACCGGGTTCTCCGGCACCATCGGCCTGCCCTTGCCCTCAACCGAAATCACCATCCGCGACGACGACGGCCATGACGTGCCGCTGGGCGCCGCAGGCGAGATCTGCATTCGCGGGCCGCAGGTGATGGCCGGTTATTGGCAGCACCCGGACGAGACTGCCAAGGTCATGTGCGATGACGGTTTCTTCAAGAGCGGCGACGTCGGCATCATGGACGCGCGCGGCTTCACTAAAATCGTGGACCGCAAGAAAGACATGATCCTGGTGTCAGGCTTCAATGTCTACCCGAACGAGATTGAAGAAGTGGTGGCGAATATGCCGCAGGTACTTGAGTGTGCGGCGGTCGGCGTACCCGATGCGCACTCTGGCGAAGCGGTCAAGTTGTTCGTGGTCAAAAAGGACGCGTCACTTACCGAGGAAGCCGTGCGGGCCTTCTGCAAGGAAAATCTTACCGGCTATAAATGCCCCAGGCATGTCGAGTTTCGCTCGGAGTTGCCGAAAACCAATGTCGGCAAGATCTTGCGGCGCAGCCTGCGCGACGAGTCTTTGACGCGCGCACAATAGGCGCTTGCTCCAAGAAAAAAGGCCGCAGGATGCGGCCTTTTCAGGGTCGGAGGGCGAGCACTACTTCGCCGCCAGCACCTGCTGCAACTCGCCAGACTCAAACATCTCGGTCATGATGTCGGTGCCGCCGATGAATTCACCGTTGACGTAGAGTTGTGGAATGGTCGGCCAGTTGGCGAATGCCTTGATGCCCTGGCGTACTTCGGCATCTTCAAGCACATTGACCGTGGTGACTTCCGAGACGCCACTCATCTTGAGCAGCTGTATCGCCTTGGCCGAGAACCCGCATTGCGGAAATGTCGGTGTGCCCTTCATGAACAGCACGACCGGGCTGCCGGTGACGGTTTGTTTGATGCGCTCTTGGGTGTCCATCACAAATTCCTTGATAAAAAGTGAAGCCTCTATACAGGTCGACGAGTTCAATTCTTGAGTGACTTGGTGCGCACCATGCGTGAGAACAAAAAATTCTCTGCGGTGTAGTCCGCGTCATCCACAAAGTTGAGCTTGTAGTCGCCAAATTCAATGACCTCGTTGCTTTTGAGCAAATGGCGCTTGACCGGCTTGCCATTGACGACGGTGCCATTGGTGCTGCCAAGGTCTTCGATGATGCAGTCGTTGCCGACCTGCACAATCACCGCGTGCTCTCCAGAGAGGAAGGTGTCTTCGATTTGCACATCGTTGACAGCCTTGCGTCCAATCGTGGTGCGCTCTTTGGCGAGGGTGAATTCCTTCAGCACCACATCGTCCACACTCAATATCAGTCGTGCCATGACAACCCCGGATGATTTGGAACAACGAGCGCGCTATGGTACTGGAAAACGCGATGATCAGCGCGGCAGCAGGCCCATTTCAAACGTCTGCGTGGCACCGGCCGGGCCGGGTACCCCCGCAGCATCGAGGCTGCGTACACGCCAAAACACCAGGCGGCGCGGCGAGGAGTCGACCGTGACCGCGAGGTCAGTGCCTGCCGGCTTGTGTTCGATCAGGTCTCGAGTGAATCCCGCATCAGCGGCGATCTGCAGCAGGTAACCGCCACTGGCGCCCTGCGCCGCATCCCAGCGAAATTGCAATGTCAGCTTGTCCAGTGTGGGTTGCGAGAGCAGCCCGCGCGGGGCCGGGTCCGGCACGCGTGGCGCAGGCGGCGTGGTGCGCACGGTGAAGCGCCCGTCGGCGTTGAAACCCTCCAGGCCTTGCGGGTCAATCGCGCGCGCGCGGAAAAAATAGCCACCATCGCGCAAGATCGCCGTGCGCAACACCGGCGCGGTGCTGACCGCCTCGGACACGACGCGTTCAAAGCGTTCGTCTTCGGCCACCAGTGCGCGGTAGCGCGCGGCGCCGGGCACGCTGGCGAATTGCAATTCGGGAGACGCCACGTCGACTTGCGCCACGAGCGGCGCCAGGCCGGGCGCTGGCAACAGCGGCACCGGCGGCAGCGGCGCCCGCCCGCCTGCCGCCTTGGTGCCGAAGCCCTGATTGACATCCACCGACGCACTCGCTACCGCGGCCGCGACGCGGCCTTCGAGTACTTCCGTGCTCGCTGTGGTGGCGTCGGCTGCCGCGCGAAAACGGGTGCCGCGCACGCCGAGCACGGCGGCCGGCGTGCTGATGTTGAAGCGTGACAGATTCCCTTTCGCGGGCGTCACATCGGTCTCGAGGCGACCCTGCGCCAGGCGCAGGGACACTGAGCGTGCGCCCGAGTGTGGGTTGCGCTTGAGTTCAGTGAAGCGCACGGACGTATTGTTCTGCAGGCGGATTTCACTGCCGTCAGCAAGACGCAGCGTGACCTGGCCGTCTGCGCCGGTGATGATTTCGGCTGCGGCACCTGCCCTCGCCCCCACCGAAGCCGGCGCACCACCGAGCGTGACCGCGCCCTTGACGGACGCAACGCTGGCTTCGTCTGCCTGCATCTTGAGATAGGGCACGGGAATGCGGAGCACCTGGCCGGGCTTGAGGACGTTCTCGTCGCCCAGATTGTTGAGGCGCGCAATTTCGCGATAGCGTTTCGGCTGTTCCATGAAACGATCCGCCAGGCGCAACAGCGTGTCGCCGGGGGCGACCTTGTGTTGCAGGTCGCCGCTTTCCTGTGCGATTGCCACCAGAGGAACCAGCGCAACGACGGCCAGCAGCCAGGCTGGAGTCACACTGCGCGAGCGACGCATGGAAGTTGGCGCGAGCATCGACTATCCCAGTTCAAACTGCTTCAGACAGGCGAGCAGGGCCCGCGCATCGCTTGGCCGCGCTGGCGGCAGCTTGGCCATCATGAGGTCGATCAAGTCCTGCCATTTGGCAAGGTGTGGCGGCAGTCGCGGCACCGGCGTGTTCAGATGACCGTAGATGATGGATTGGTGATCGCTGCCGGTAAAGGGCCTGCTGCCGGTGAGCATTTCATACAACAGCACGCCGAGGCTGTAGATGTCGCAACTCGCATCGACCTGCTTGCCCATCGCCTGCTCGGGTGCCATGTAGGACGGCGTACCCAGCACCACGCCGTGATCGGTCGATGAGGTGGGCGCGTGCAAATCCTTGGCGATGCCGAAATCGGTCAGCGCGAGCGTGCCATCGGCGCGCAGCATGATGTTGCCGGGCTTGAGGTCTCGATGCACAATGCCGGCCAAATGGGCGGCCTCGAGGCCCCGCGCGCATTGGCGCAACACCAGCAGGGCCAGCTCTTCCGGCATCGGGCCTCTCAACATGCCAGCGAGACTGCCGCGCGGAAAGTACTCCATCGCGATGTAGGCGTGATGGTCGGAAAACCACTGCGCGTGAATCGCGACGATGTTCGGGTGGCACAGGCGTTCCAGCAATTCGTGTTCCTGGATAAAGCGTCCGAGGGTGTCCGCCGGTGTGGTGCCGTCGAGGTGGATCACCTTGAGCGCGACCTGACGGCCATCGGTCTTGTCGCGTGCCAGATAAATGGTGGCGGCCCCGCCCTGGGCGATCTGCAACTCAAGCACATAAGTGCCCAGTTCGCGCAGCGGCATGGGGTTGTTGCCGGTGGCTGTCAAGGACGCCGCGTCAGCCGCCGGCGCAGCGTCCTGGCGCAGTACCGGATGCGGCGCAGACCTCACCAGTTCGAGCCGCTGCAAGCGCGAGGCAATCGCTTCGAGCAAATCGGCGGCCTTGATCGGCTTGACCAGAAAATCATCGGCGCCCAGGCGCATGGCTTTGCGAAAATTGGTGTGTGCCGTGTGCGATGTCAGAAATACCACGGGAATGCCGGCAGTCTGCGGCTGCGCGCGCAGGGCCGAGAGCACGCCGAAACCATCGAGCCCGGGCATCTGAAGATCGCACAGGATCAGATCGGGAGGATCAGCAAGCGCGCGGCCCAGGGCCTGCAGGCCGTCAATGCATTCCTCAACCTGGTAGCCCGCACGGGTCAGGTGCAAACTGCACCGTTGCAGTTCGGCGGGGTCGTCGTCAACGATGAGAACGCGTCGCATGTGAGGTAGAAGCGCAAGTAGGTGGGGTGGCGGGTTTGCGGGCAGGCATTGGCGAGACGATCAAGGGGACAGGAAGGGCGCCAGATACACTCGATTATTCCAGGCCGAACGCGCGAAACACAGCGAGCACGGCGGAGGCATCGCGCGGACGCGTCTGCGGCGATTTGGTCATCAGAAAATTGATCACGTCCTGCCACTGCATGAGGTCTTCCGGCAGATGCGGTATCGGGCTGTTGATGTGCTGGTACAAAATATTTTGCGGGTCGCTCGCCGTATAGGGTTTGCGCCCGGTGAGCATCTGGAACAACATCACGCCCAGACTGTAGACATCAGCCGCCGGGCCGACCGGAAGGCCGAGCGCCTGCTCGGGTGCCACATACGACGGCGTGCCGAATACCTGCCCGTGCATGGTCATGGTGGATTGTGCGTTGAGATCCTTGGCAATGCCGAAGTCGGTGAGGGCGAGGCTGCCATCGTCGCGCATCATGACATTGTCGGGCTTGAGATCGCGATGCACGATGCCAGCCTGATGCGCGGCTTCCAGTCCTTTGGCGATCTGGATCGCATAGGAAAAACTGGTCTCTTCGCTCAACGCCTGGCCGAGGTGTTCGGTCAGGCAGCCTTTTTCAAAATACTCCATGGCGATGTAAAGGTGGTTGTCGTTGAAACCTTGCGCATAGATCTTGACGATGTGCGGGTGTTGCAGCCGCTCCAGTAGTTTGTGCTCCTGCACGAAGCGGTCAATGGCGTCCTGCGGCATGCCTTTCTTGAGCGGAATCATCTTCAGCACGACGCGCCGCTTGGTGGTTTTCTGGTCCGCCAGGTAGATGACCGACATGCCGCCCTCGGCAATTTTGCGTACCAGCGTGTAATCGGTCAGGCGCGCCACGCCGCCAATGCCATCATCGGCAGACAGCGGCGCGATCGGGGTTGATGCGGGGGTCCGGAAAGCGGCTGCTGGTCGCGTCGCCGGCGGCACAGGTGCGGTGTCCGCACGGATTGACGCGGCGGCTTGCGACGCTGGCAGCGGTTCGCTGCCGTTCAGTTTGCCTGCGCGTTTGAGGCGCGCCTGCACGGCGTCGAGCAACTCATCGCGGTCCAGCGGTTTGGTCAGGTAGTCATCGGCCCCGAGTTTCATGCTGCGGCGAAAGCCGTCGTGATCGGCGCGCGCCGTCATCAGGATGACCGGAATGTTCTCGGTGGCCGGTTGCGCGCGCAGCGCAGATAGCAGGCCATAGCCGTCGAGCGCCGGTAGATAAATATCGGACAAGACCAAGTCCGGCGGGTTGGAGGCGATCAGCCCGAGCGCCTCCATGCTGCCCGCGCATTGCTCTACGCCATAGCCGGCGCGGCTCAGGTAGAGCGATGCCAGTTTGAGTACGGCATCGTCGTCGTCGATGACCAGGATGCGTTTCATTGCGTGCTTGATGCAGGTGTCGTACGGAGGGGATAGAACTGCTTTTTTTGTGCGATTCCGGCAGACGCCGAGTCTAAGCCTTTTCGCATGCGAAGATGTTGAACAATTGTTTCGCGCGCCCAGCCGTGATGGCGTGCAGCAACTGCGGTGGCGGCACTATGGGTGCGGCAGCACACCTGGGCGGCGACCGAGGCTGACGCGTTCCCACCCCGCAAGATCGGTCAACGTCACAACCTGGGTCAAGCCGCTGGCGCGCAGCGCTTCACGCACCAGACTGCCTTGTGCGAAGCCATGTTCGAGGAGCAGCCAGCCACCGGGGTGCAGATGGGCCGGCGCGCTTGCGGCGATCGCGCTGAGCGCATCCATCCCTTGGGGCCCGGCGCACAGCGCGGCCTGCGGCTCAAAGCGCAGGTCACCTTGCGAAAGATGGCTGTCGCCATCGGCGATGTAAGGCGGATTGCTGACGATGGCGTCAAAGTGCTCGCCCTGCAGCGCCGTGAACCAGTCGCTGCGCACCAGGCGCAGCGGGGCCTGCGGGCACAAACGCCGGGCATTGCGTTGCGCCACCGCCAGCGCGGCCGGCGAGCGCTCGACCGCCGTGAGCCGCCAGGCGGGGCGCTCACACGCCAGGGTGATGGCAATCGCACCGCACCCCGCGCCAAGATCGAGTACTGATGCGGCTTTCAGAGGCGATGCAGCGGAGAGGCGCTCCAGCAGCGCGTCACAGAGCAACTCGGTTTCAGGTCGTGGAATCAGCACGTCTGCAGTGACCTCGAACACGCGCCCGTAGAATTCGCGTTGCCCGAGGATATAGGCGATCGGTTCGCCGGCGTGGCGCCGCGCGGCGAGCCCGTCGAATATCGCGGCCTGCCGGCTTGCCGCAGCGTCGCGCAGCTGGGTCGCCAGCTGTACCGCGCTCAAACTGAACGCACGCTCTGCGAGCATGCGCGCTTCGAGCCATGGCAGGCCGCTCGCCCGCAGCAATTGGTCCAATGAGATGGCGGCCGGGGTGTCGAGCGGTGTGGCAGGCGGCGCTGCGCCGCGCCGTGAAGCGGTCATCATGACCCGCTATCGGCGAGTGCGGCCAACTGCTCTGCCTGATGCTCGGCCATCAATGCGCCGGTAAGTTCATCCATGTCGCCGTCCATGATGAAGCCGATTTTGTAGAGCGTCAGAATGATGCGGTGATCGGTGACGCGCCCCTGCGGAAAGTTGTAGGTGCGGATGCGCTCGGAGCGGTCGCCCGAGCCGATCAGGCTCTTGCGCGTAGCTGACTCCTTGGCCTGCGCTTCGCGCAGCTCCTTGTCCTTGATGCGCGCCGCCAGCACCGCAAATGCGCGATCCTTGTTCTGGTGCTGCGAGCGGCCGTCCTGGCACTCGGCGACGATGCCGGTCGGGAAGTGGGTGATGCGCACTGCCGACTCGGTCTTGTTGACGTGCTGGCCGCCCGCACCCGATGCGCGGAACACGTCGATGCGAATGTCGTCGGGGCGGATCACCAGATCGGTCGCGGCATCGGCCTCCGGCATCACCGCCACCGTGCAGGCCGAGGTGTGGATGCGCCCCTGCGCTTCGGTTTCGGGTACGCGCTGGACGCGATGGCCGCCCGACTCAAATTTCAAACGCGAGTACGCCCCCTGGCCGATGATGCGGATGATCACCTCCTTGAACCCGCCGAGATCCGACCCACTCTCGGAGGTCATCTCGACCTGCCAGCGCTGGCGCTCGGCGAAGCGCGTATACATACGCAACAGGTCACCAGCGAACAGGGCCGATTCGTCGCCGCCGGTGCCGGCGCGGATTTCGAGGAAGATATTTTTGTCGTCGTTGGGGTCGCGCGGCAGCAGGGCGCGCTCAAGATCTTTTTCGAGGTCGGCGAGGTCGGTGTTGGCGGCGCGCAGCTCTTCTTCACCGAACGATTTCATTTCCGGATCGGCCAGCATCCCGTGCGCGCTGGCGGCGTCACCCTCACGCGCGGTGTACTGGCCATAGAGGGCGACCACCGGTGACAGCTCGGCGTGCTCACGCGTGAGCTTGCGGTAGTTGTCGAGATTGCCGGTCACATCCGGATCGGACAACAGGCTGTCGATCTCGGCGAGCCGGCGTGTCAGTTGCGCCAGCTTGGAGGCCATGGAGGGTTTCATTGCAGAGGTGCCCGCGCAGGATGGAAGGGTTGGTGTGGTGATGCGTGCGGCGACAGTGGACTGGCGCCACGGCGTGACACCGTTGCCTTGCCGGCGGGCGCCACGCAGTCGCGCGCCGGCGCTAAAGCTTGTACAGGGTCTGGATCAGTTGCGCGGTCTGTGCGCGTTCGCCCGGTGCCGCCTGCGACAGCGCAGCGGTAGGGGCATGCATGAGCTTGTTGGTGAGCGCGCGGCTGAGTGCTTCGATCACCTCGGGGGCGCTCCTGCCCTGCCCGAGCGCCTTGAGGGCACGCTGCATTTCTTCATCGCGCAGGGCGTCGGCCTGCTCGCGCAGGCGCTTGACCACCGGCACCGAGTTGCGCGCGTCAAGCCAGTGCATGAAACCTTGCACGCGCGTATCGATGATGGCTTCAGCCTGTGCCACCGCGCTCTTGCGCGCGTCCATGCCTTCCTGCACTACACCGCCCAGATCATCCACGGTGTAGAGATAAACGTCATCGAGTTCGGCCGCTTCCGGTTCGATGTCGCGCGGCACCGCGAGATCGACCATGAACATCGGGCGATGGCGGCGCTTCTTGAGCGCGGATTCGATCAGCCCAAGCCCGATGATCGGCAACGTGCTCGCGGTGCATGAGACCACGATGTCGAACTTGTGCAATTCGGCCGGCAGTTCGGCGAGGCGGATGGCGCGTCCATGCTGGCCTTTAAGCCCGAGTCGCGCGACCAGATTTTCAGCGCGCCCGGCGCTGCGATTGGCAACGGTGATCGATTGTGGATTCTGCGCCGCGAAATGCGTGGCACACAGCTCGATCATCTCTCCCGCGCCGACGAACAGCACATGCGTGTCGGCCAGCGACGGATAAATGCGCCCCGCCAGGCGCACCGCAGCCGCTGCCATCGAGACCGACTGGGCGCCGATGGCGGTTGCGCTGCGCACTTCCTTGGCGGTGGCGAACGAGCGCTGGAACAACTGATGCAAGGTAGTGCCCAGCGCGCCGGCGCTCTCGGCGCTGCGCGCCGCGTCTTTCATCTGCCCCAGTATCTGCGGCTCGCCCAGCACCATCGAATCGAGGCCGGCGGCGACGCGGAACGCGTGGCGCACCGCGTGCTCCTGGTCGAGGGCGTACAGGTGCGGCTTGAGCTTTTCGGCGTCGAGCCGGTGATAGGCGGCCAGCCAATGCGCGGTGTCACGCGCCGCAGCGGCGCCGGCTTCGCTGCTTCCCGTGACGCAGTAAATTTCGGTGCGATTGCAGGTCGAGAGAATCGCCGCCTCGCGCGCGAGGCGGCGGTCGAGAAACTCGCGCAAGGCAGCATGCAAACGCTCCACGGCAAATACCACTTGTTCGCGCACTTGCAAGGGCGCGGTGTGGTGATTGATGCCGAGGGTCGCCAGATGCATGACCAGCCGCCGCGGCTTAACGCTTGGCCGCAGCTTGCGCTGCTGGCGCTACACCCGGCACCACGGATTGCGTGCCGGCCGTGGCCTGGATCCGCGCCACGATCGCCTCCAGACGGGCCTGCGCCGGATCTGCCGGGAACGTCCGTGGCTTGCTGGCGGCGCGCGCCAGCGCAGCTTGCGCGTTACCCAGCGCCAGATCGCGCTGTCCCATCTGAAAATAGGTTTCCGCGACATTGGCTGCGACGGTGAGGTTATCGGGCTGGGTAAGCTGGATCTCAAACCACACGTTGAGCGCCTGCTGCGGTTGATTGGCGGAGAGAAAATAACGCGCCAGCTCCAGTTTGAGCTCGATCTCTCCCGCCGAACCGCGCGGCTGCGCGGCTGCACCTTTGCGCAATGACGCGATGGCAATGGCGTGATCACCAAATGCGCGAGTGAAGCGCAGACGTTCGCTGTAAACGCCGGTGTTCTGCGGGTCAAGCGCTTCCATCTCGTCAAATTTCTGGTAGGCGGCTGTGCGGTTGCCGGTGTCGATCTCCAATTGCGCCCAATTTCGCAGGATCCAGGGATGGCCGGGAAACTGGCGGCGCCCAATCTCGAAATAGCGGCGCGCCGTTGCGATCTGTTTGTCGCGTTCGCCCTTGGGCAGATGATTTTCCAGCGAGGCAAGGCCGCGGAACTGATGTACGTTGGCATAGGCAAACGTCACCCACGGGTCGCGTGGCGCGGCCGCCAGCGAGCGCTCGATGGCAACTTGCGCGGTGGCAAGCTGCTCGAGAATCGCCGGCGCCAACGCTGGACGCGAGGGCAGTACCGATAGATCCTGCGCCGACTTGTCGATCAGGCGAGCGGCATAGGAGCCGGCAAAGCGCCGTTCTTGCGGCAGCATGTCGGCTGCCGTCTTGTAGAACGCCGTGGCGGCGTCCATCCGTCCCTGGGTCTGCGCCCATGAAGCCAGTTTGGCGAACGTATCGGCGCGCACGTCGCGCATTGCCAGTGTGCAGGTGGCGAGGCCGGCAGCCAGGCTCAATACCAGCGCGGCGATGCCGGCGGGCGTGCTTGGTTTACGTGCAGATCTGCCGTCCGGCGGGCCATTTGCAATCGTCGCGGGGCTATGCCGCCGCGGATCGCCCCGGTACAGCATCAGTCCAAGCAGGGCGACCATGAACAGCTGGCTGCCATACGCAAATACCAGCAGGTGGTTGATACGCTCGCCCACCTCGGCGTCGGTGGCGCCACGAATCGCCCCCCCGATCTGGGCATACAGCAGCAGAAACGCAAACCACGGTAACGCCATCCAGACCAAAAAGCGCGTGACCGCATCCATTGCCGGTGTGCCGATGCGGCGTGCCTCGTACCACGCAAAGAGGGCCGCCGCCGCCATCAGCCACATCAGGGGCACGATGATCAGCTGCAGGCGCGCCGGGGAGGGCGGGTGAATCACCCGCCCCGAGAGCGGCGGAAAATACGCGGCAGTTGCGACGATGAGCGCGAGGCCGGCCATCCAGCCGATCAGTCCCGGACGCCAGGTGGGCAGCGAGGCGGCGACCGCGCCGGCCGCGCCGGCCCGCGCACTCGCTTTCACCCGCTTGCGTTTGCGTGCCGAACCCGCCGCAGCCGCCGCGGAGGAGGCGGCAACCGCAGGTGCCGAATCGAGGGCCGGCAGCGACGTCGCGGCTGGGGAGCCGGCCAGCGTGGCCGGCTCTCCCGCTGTGGCAGCGTCTGGCGCAGGAGGCAAGGCGGCCGGCGTGGCATCGAATGCGTTCACGCAGATCAACAGGATCAGGGCGGCGTATACCGCAGTGATCAGGCGGGTGGAAATGGTCGGCACACCCACTTGGGCTTCAATCCACGAGCCGATCAGGGCGCACGCGAGGCCCGCGATCAGCACGGCGTCGCCACGGCCGGATGCGACCTGGCCGGACGCCAGACTGCGCCACGCAGCAGTCATCATCGCGATGCTCCAGACCAGCGCCACGCCAAGGCCGGAGCCGACTCCGAACAGTCCGTAGGAGCCGCCCATCAGCGCCTTCAGGACCAGGCCACCAATTGGCAGCGACGCGATGCAGGCGAGGGCAAACCAGATGGCCGCGCGCTTCCCCTGCATGTGGCCGAGGCGTGCCGCAGCCAGCCACACCGCCGATGACCACAATACGAGCAATGCGGCGAGACCCGCCAGGCCGAGGGTCATGGCCGTTTCCATGCTCTCGTTGTGCAGGCGGTCGATGGTTTCGGTCATGCCCTCAATGCGCAGCACCCACGACGGCAGATGCGGGAAGTAATTGAAATGCGTCGCGTCCGGACCCGACCCGATGATCTGCCGCCACACCGGCTCGCTCAGAAAGGCATCAGCGCCCATGCCCCAGATGCCGATCCGCGAGTTGGCAGTGAAATCCTGGCCGCCGGTGAAGATGAAACGCTGCAACGGCGTGCCCTTGACCAGTCCCTGCAGGTCCGGCATCAGGTTGAGTGCGCCCAATGCGGCCGCTGCCATCAGCGCGCTGCCAAGCGCAGCGAGAATCAGCCAGCGCAGGCGCAGCACACCGCCAAGCACGACCGCAAGCAGGAACAGCACGGCAGTCAGTCCCAACAGCGGGCCGCGGCTCTGGGTCAGGATGGCCGCAAAAAGTTGTGCCCCCAGCAGCAGCAGCCACGGCGCGCGCACGCGCAGCGCACCGCTGGTATTGACCAGGCGCGCGATGGTGACCGGGATGATGAGCAGCAGGTAGGCGGACAGAAACGTCGGGTTGCCAAGGTTGGATCCCGGCCGCGCCAGCGTGGTGCCGCCGACGAGGCCGGCAGTGGAGAAGAAATCGTAGCCGTAGCGCTGCTGAAAGGCATAGACGCAGGGAATCACCGACGTTAGCAGCAGCGCATCAATCACGCGCTCAAGCTGAAAACGCTGGCGCAGCAGCATGACGAGGGACGCAAACGTCACCGCGTATACCAGCCACGACACCAGGCCCTCGCGCCGGAAGTAATCGCCAAAAAACGCCAGCCACGGCGTTTCGCTCATGGCAGTGGCAGTGGTTGCGCACAGCATCAGGGCCGCAAATGCCCACACTGCAGGTTGCCGGCTGATCTGGCCCGGCAGGCGCGCCTCACGCTCGATGGCGGCCGCGATCAATGCAAGCAGCATGATCGCGGCGATGGGTGCCGCTGCTGCCAATTTTGCCGCCTCGAAGGTGCGCGCCCCGGCTACGTTCATGACCAGCGGCACCACCACCAGGAGGCCCAGCCAGGCTGCCTCGGCAAGATGACCGGCAAGGATACCGGCGCGCGAAGGCAGGATGCCGCCACCTGAAGGCAGAATGCCGCCACCTGAAGGGGCGTGCAGCGGTGCGGTGGATGAACGGGACATTGACTGGTTCATTGTTCGGGTGGCGGGTTGCGGTGCGGTGGCTGAGATGCCGGGTGGGTAACACGCACCCGCAACACCGATCGGCGCAGAATCCGGCCGCCAGGGCACTGGCCGCCAGCTGGAGTGTCTTTTGGGCGTCGATAAAGGGCGTCGATAAAGCGTGAATTGTAGCGTGGGGCCGCGACCCGCAAAGCAGGGCGCCGGGTGTGGACCGGGGTTCCGCAACCTTGCCGCTTCGACGGCGTCAGCCAACGCAGGCAAACGCAGGCCTGGGGATGCGCGTTCAAGTGTGGCGTGCGATCGGATTGCGGCAGGCGGCGCAGGTTTGGGTTCAGCCCGGCGCGGCGGGCAGCAGCAGGCGAAAGCGCGTACCCCGGCCCGGCACACTGTCAAATTCAACCCGCCCGCCATGCCGTTCAGTGACCGTCTTGACGAACACCATGCCCAGACCGGCACCGGCGGCCTTCGGCTGGCCAGGCGTCGAGAAGCGGCGGTAGCGGGTAAACAGCTGTTGCTGGTCGGCTGCGCTGATGCCGTAACCCTGATCGGCGACCTCGATCGACAAACAGGTGGCGGCAGCGCCTCCTGCGATCTGTGACGCGACCGGCAGTGCCGCGCTTGCTACTGTCACAGTGACCGTGACAACGGTATGCTCCGGACTGTATTTGACCGCGTTCGACAACAGGTTGCCGATCGCGCGCGTCAGCAATGACCGGTCGGCAGCCAGCATCCGCGGTTTGCCGGCGGCGGATGGCGGCTGCAGGCTGAGCTTGATGTGTTTCTTGCTTGCCGCTTCCCACGTGTCGTCAATCGCTTCAGAGCAGAGTTCCTGGGCGTCGACGGGTTCGAGTTCATACGCCTTGGTTTCGGCGCGCGACACCTGCAAAAATTGTTCACTCAGGTCAAGTGTCTTGCGCACGTAGCCCTCGATGCGCTCGTGTACGCTGGCCAGCGGATGATGGTCCGGGTCGAGCGCATGCAGTTCGAGCAGGGCGAGGATCGACGATTGCGGTGAACGCATGTCGTGTGAGAGGAAGGCGAGCGCTTCGTCGCGCCGTGCCTCTGCAGTGCGCAGCGCGGTCACGTTGATCAGGCTGATGATCCATCCCAGTGTTGCGCCGTCTGCACTGGCACCGCGTGCGCTGTGGGCCAGCAGGTTGCGCTCATCCGGGGTGGTCAGCTCCAGCGCCGCTGCGGGTGTCGCCCCGGCAGTGAAAAATTCCCACAAGCCGGTAGCCGGATTGCCGCTGCGATCAGTCCAGTAGCGCATCAACCCGACCAGATCGCGGCCATGCAATTGTTCCGCCGCCGCCACGCCAAACAAGGCGGCAGCGGCACGATTGGCCAGCAGGATGCCGCCGCGGGTATCGGCGACCAGGATGCCGTCCGGATGGCTGTCGAGGGTGTCGGCCACGAAGCGGCGCGTATCACGCAGCTGGGTCGCCGCGGCCTCGAGGGCGGCAAAGCGCTGGTCGAGAATGTCCGCGCCACCCGGTTTGCCGGCGGTGGGGGCGGGCAGGATGGCCGGCTCGGACTGGATGCGGCGAAACTCGTCACCGATAAAGCGCATCGCCGCTTCCAGGCGGCGCCAGCTCCACAGCGGATAGGCGGCCAGCAGAGCGGTGAGGCAGGCGGCGGGCGCAAACCACACTTGCGCTGTTGCCAGCAACGCCCAGCAGGCCACCAGAACCGCGCACATCAGCAGCGCGATCAACAGCAAGCCGCGGCGTGGCGACCAGCGGCGCAGACCCAGCATGGCCGCGAGTACGACGGCTGCGGAGGCCAGCGCATTGGCCAGCGGCGGCGCGCGCACCAGCGCCCGCCCGCCCAGGAGGGCGTCGATCACGTTGGCGTGAATCTCGATCCCGGCCATGGCGCGTCCACGCCCCGAGACCGGCGTGGCATACGCATCGCCAAGCCCCGCCGCAGTGGCGCCGACCAGCACGAACTTGCCCGTCAGCGCCGCTGCGGGCACCGCACCGCGCAAAACGTCGGCGTAGGACACCTGGGTGTAAGTGCCCGGTGCACCGGCAAACGGGATGCGGATCCAGTGATCACGCCGCCATGCGCCGGTCGTGCCGGCCTGATTGGGGTTGCGCTCCCCCGGCAGTGCCTGGCCGGCGCGGCTTGGCATGCCGGCTTCGAGCACAGCAAGAGCGAAATGCGGCCAGGTGGCGTTTTTGCGCGGATCTGCTTCCACCAAACCTTCAAGCAGGAAGACACTGCGCGCGAGTCCGTCCTCATCGAGTTCGACGTGGATGTGGCCGAGCGACGATGCGGCGGCCGTGAGGCTTGGCACCGGCAGCGAAGTCTTGATTGCGCCCTTCGCAGCCGGTTCCATCAACACCGCCAGCACCACGGGCACGGCCGCACGTGCCGGTGCGGTGGCCGGGAGTTTGGCAGGCGCGGTGGTGGCAGGGGCGATGGTCGTCACGCTGGCCGGCCCGGTGGCAGGTGCAATGGCTCCGATGGCGCTCGTGGGGGATCCACTGCTTGCCGGCGCATCGCCTGCAACGCCGGTGTTTGCGTTCACTGAGGTGTTGGCAGCCACTGGCGCAGTGGAAGCAGGCGCCGCTGGCCCAGTCGCGGCTGCCGCTGGCCCAGGCGCGGGCGTCAGAGGGTCTTGCGGCGCAGGTGCTGGCTTCGACAGCGCAACGCCAGAAGCCGACTGCTCGATGGCTGCCGCAAACAGGGTGTCGCCGCCGCCCAACTCGGGTTCCGTCAGAATCAAGTCGAATGCGATCACGCGCGGTTTGGCTGCACTGATCCGCTCCAGCAAAGCCGCGTGCACGCCGCGCGGCCACGGCCAACGGCCAATCTTCTCGAGACTGGCCTCGTCAATCGCCACAATGACAATATCGGCAGACGGGCTGCGTCCAAGGCGCGATACGGTTGCGTCGTAGAGCGTGTAATCGATGCGCCCGAGCCCGTTTTGGCCACCGAGCGCGGCCGCCAGCAGGGTCAGCAGCAGCGTGAGGATCCACCATTCGCGCACTGCCGCGCGGCGCAGTGCGAGCGACGCGCTGCCGGCACTGCGGCTGGCGCCGCCGGCAAGGGATTGTGCTTGTGCGGAAGGGCTGCTCACGCGCCAGCGGCCTCTAGCGGGCGGGCGCTTGCCACGGGTTTCCCCTCCGACGCCAATGCCGTTGTGCCACCGGAGATCAACTCAGGGCGGTGCCGCTTGCAGCCGCTCGAGGCGGTATCCGTAGTTGTAGACCGGCGTAAGCTTGAAGCCCCCCTCGGGCCGCAGGTTGAGCTTGGTGCGAATGCGCGAGACATGGGTGTCGATTGTACGTGACGGGATTTCCACGGTATTGCCCCACACCGACTGCTGGATGTGCCCGCGCGACAACAAGCGCCCGATGTTTTGCATCAGGAACAGCGCGAGATCAAACTCTTTTTGCGTCAATTCGACCGGCGCACCCGCGAGCGTGAGTGTGCGCAGCCGCAAGTCGAAACACAGGGACTCCATCTCGAGCGTGCCGGCCTCCTGATGCGGGTAAGCGCGCCGCAACAGCGCCTGCACGCGTGCCAGCAGCTCGGCGCGGGTCACCGGTTTCTTCATATAGTCGTCGGCGCCCTGTTCAAGCGCCGCCACAATGTCGGCTTCGGCTTCACGCGCGGTGACAAACATGACCGGCACCGGCTCCGCAATGTGCGCGCGCACCCAGCGCAGCACTTCTTCGCCGGATATTTCCGGTACCTGCCAATCGAGCACGAACAGGTCGAAACTCTCGCGCGCTGCGCGTGCAACCAGCTCGCGCCCGTTGCCATAGACGTGGCAATCATGTCCCCCAGCCACCAGCCAGGACTGGATCAGTGCCGCCTGGGACGGCTCGTCTTCAAGAATCGCGATGCGCATGTTGGGGTGTGCAACAGATCTCCACAAATTGCAGTTTCTCGCAGGCGTCGGGGCGTTCGCAAAAACCGGTGGCCCGCCTCACGATCGAGCGCAGCTGCACTGGCATTGCACGCGTGTATGCGCCGTTTTCAAGGCGATTGGTTCCACTGGCCCGCCTTTTTCACCAATCCTGACACAAAGGTTAACAAACTTAGGCGTAAAACGGAATGATTATTGCAGTTTGCTGTATGGTTTTTGAAAATTGGCCAATGATGGCCTGCACGACGAATCACCGTGCAGAAACGCCATCACGCCGAAGTCTCTCGTAATTCCGCTTTTTCCCGAAAGGAGCAGCAAATGCAAAAGCCGCGTGTCATTTTAGGGGTTTTGGCCCTGTTTGCACTGTTCATGCCAGTTATGGCGGTGCATGCCCAGAGTAGCGCTCCAGCCCCAAAGCCGGAGATTGAGTCAATTTTGACGGCTAAAAGGGTGGAGATAGGCGCAGATAAAAAGGAAGTGCTTATCGAGGCCAAGACCGCCAAACCGGCTGATGTCATCGAATACCAGGTCACTTACAGCAACAAGGGCAAAACGGCGGTGCGCGATCTCGCGGCGACCCTGCCGATCCCCGCAGACACCGAGTTTTTGCGCAGTAGCGCCAAGCCGGGAACGGCGCGGGCCTCCTTGGGTGACGGCAAGTTTTCCGCTATGCCTTTGAAAAGAAAAGTGAAATTACCCAGTGGTAAAGAAGAGGAGATCGAAGTTCCGTTCTCCGAATATCGTGTTTTGCAATGGAGCCTGGGCGAGTTGGCGGCGGGCAAGAGCGTGGTGGTGTCGGCGCGGGTTCGCGTCTCCGACGCACCGG
>JANLTL010000486.1:0-3325 GCA_031362905.1 Burkholderiales bacterium
CGCGACAACAAGGTCGGCGCACCGGCACGGTTTTCGAGAATGAAGTTCTTGGCATACTCACCGGTCTGGATGTCTTTGAGGATTTCCTTCATCACCTTTTTGGTTTCTTCGGTGATGATGCGCGGGCCGGAGACGTACTCGCCGTACTCGGCGTTGTTCGAGATCGAGTAGTTCATGTTGGCGATGCCGCCTTCGTAGATCAGGTCGACGATCAATTTGAGCTCGTGCAGGCACTCGAAGTAGGCCATCTCGGGTGCGTAGCCGGCCTCGACCAGGGTCTCGTAACCGGCCTTGATGAGTTCCACGGTGCCGCCGCACAACACGGCCTGCTCGCCGAATAGATCCGTTTCAGTTTCCTCCCTGAAGTTGGTTTCGATGACGCCGGCACGTGCTCCGCCGATGGCTGCGGCGTAGGAGAGCGCGAGGTCACGCGCCTTCTTGGACGGGTTCTGGTGGATCGCGATCAGCATCGGCACGCCGCCGCCTTGCGCATAGGTCGAGCGCACGGTGTGGCCAGGGGCCTTGGGGGCGATCATTACGACGTCGAGGTCGGCGCGCGGCGCAACCTGGCCGTAATGCACGTTGAAGCCGTGCGCGAAGGCGAGCGTGCCGCCCTTCTTGATGTTCGGTTCGACTTCGGATTTGTAGGTGGCGGCGATATGCTCGTCGGGCATCAGCATGATGACGAAGTCGGCACCTTTCACGGCGTCAGCTACTTCGGCCACCTTCAGACCGGCTTTCTTCGCCTTGTCCCACGACGGACCGCCCTTGCGCAAGCCGACCGTGACTTTTACGCCGGACTCATGCAGATTGAGGGCGTGGGCGTGGCCCTGCGAGCCGTAACCGACGATGGTGACTTTTTTGCCCTTGATGAGAGACAGATCGGCGTCTTTGTCGTAATACACTTTCATGGTGCTGCTCCTCTTTGGATGAATGCTCTGGTCAAACGGTTGATGGTGATTCACTGCTTCTGATCGCGCCAAAAATGCGGTCGCGCGAAAAATCGGGACTCTCTTGAACGCTGCGCGCCGCACAGGCGGCGCACAGCGCGACGGCTTGGGCTCACACTTTCAACACACGTTCGCCGCGCCCGATACCGGAGACGCCGCTACGCACGGTTTCAAGAATCAGCGCCCGGTCGACCGCCTCAATGAAGGCATCGAGCTTGGCGACATCGCCGGTCAATTCGATAGTGTAGGTCTTGTCGGTAACATCGATGATGCGGCCGCGGAAAATCTCGGCCATGCGCTTCATCTCGTCGCGTTCCTTGCCGGTGGCACGCACCTTGACCAGCATGAGCTCACGCTCGATGTGTGCGCCCTCGGACAGATCGACCACCTTGACTACTTCGATCAGGCGATTGAGGTGCTTGGTGATCTGCTCGATGACATTGTCCGAACCCTTGGTGACGATGGTCATGCGCGACAGCGAAGGGTCCTCGGTCGGCGCCACCGTCAGCGTTTCGATGTTGTAACCGCGCGCCGAGAACAGGCCCGAGACACGCGACAGTGCGCCGGCCTCGTTTTCCAGAAGAATCGAGATGATGTGGCGCATCACAGTTCCTCCGAGGAGAGCAGCATGCTGGTCAGGCCCTTGCCTGCCTGCACCATCGGCCAAACATTCTCTTTGGGATCGGTCAAAAAGTCCATGAAGACGCAGCGATCCTTGAGCTTGATCGCTTCCCTGATCGCGCCTTCCACATCCGCCGGCTTGGTGATCTGCATGCCGACGTGGCCGTAGGCTTCGCTGAGCTTGACGAAATCGGGCAGGGCATCAACATAGGACTCCGAATAGCGCGAACCGTATTCGATTTGCTGCCACTGGCGCACCATGCCCAGATACCCGTTGTTGAGGTTGAGCACCTTGACCGGCAAGCGGTATTGCTTGCAGGTCGAGAGCTCCTGAATGCACATCTGGATCGAGGCCTCGCCGGTGATGCAGGCTACTGTGGCCTCCGGATGCACCATCTGTACCCCCATCGCGGCGGGCAGACCAAAGCCCATCGTACCGAGGCCGCCCGAATTGATCCAGCGGCGCGGCTGGTCGAACTTGTAGAACTGGGCGGCCCACATCTGGTGCTGGCCGACATCTGAGGTAACGAAGGCTTCGCCCTTGGTGATCTCCCACAGCTTTTCGATCACGAACTGGGGTTTGATCTTGTCGCTATTGCGATCGTATTGCAGGCAGTCCTTGGCACGCCATTCCTCGATCTGCTTCCACCAATCGGTCAGCGCCTTGGTATCGGGCTTCGCGCCGCCGTTGGCGACTTCGGCGTCGATCAACTTGAGCATGTCAACGAGCACGTCTTTGACGTCACCGACGATCGGCACATCGACCTTGACGCGCTTGGAAATCGAGGACGGGTCAACGTCGATGTGAATGATCTGGCGCGGATGCTTGACGCTGGCAAAGTCGGCCGGGTTGCCGATCACACGGTCGTCAAAGCGCGCGCCAATCGCGATCAGCACATCGCAGTTCTGCATCGCGTAATTGGCTTCGTAGGTGCCGTGCATGCCCGGCATGCCCATGAACTTCTTGTCAGTCGCCTTGTAGGCACCCAGGCCCATCAGCGTATTGGTGCAGGGGTATCCGAGCTTGTCGACCAGTTGCGTCAGTTCTTTGGATGCATTGGCGAGGATCACACCGCCACCGCTATAAATCATCGGGCGCTTGGCCGCGAGGATCATTTGCACGGCCTTCTTGATCTGCCCGCTATGGCCCTTGAGCACCGGCTTGTAGGAGCGCATGACGACATCGATGGTGTAGTCAAACGTGGTCTTTTTCGCCGTGACGTCCTTCGGAATATCGACCAGCACCGGGCCGGGCCGGCCGGTTTTGGCGATATAAAACGCCTTCTTGATGGTGGCCGCCAGGTCTTTGACGTCCTTGACCAGGAAATTGTGCTTGACGATCGGGCGCGTGATACCGACGGTGTCGCACTCCTGAAACGCATCGAGGCCAATGGCGTGGGTCGGCACCTGGCCCGACAGCACCACCATCGGAATCGAATCCATGTAGGCAGTGGCAATGCCGGTCACTGCATTGGTGAGGCCGGGCCCGGAGGTGACGAGGGCTACGCCGATTTTTTCGGACGAGCGCGAATAGGCATCGGCCGCATGCACTGCCGCCTGTTCATGCCGCACCAGAATGTGCTTGATCGTGTCCTGCTTGAACAACTCGTCATAAATATAGAGCACCGCGCCGCCGGGGTAACCGAACACGTGTTCGATCTTCTCCTCCTGCAGGCACTTGATGACGATTTCGGCGCCGGTAAATTCCTGTTGTGCTGCCATGGATGTTCCTCGCGAAAAAATGAAAACACCAG
>JANLTL010000499.1:0-3459 GCA_031362905.1 Burkholderiales bacterium
GTCGGCAACAGCGGGCGTGTGATCGCGCTCGAACCCCAGCGCGTGGTATTTCAAATATTGTGTGCCAACATTGCGCTCAACAGCCTGACTTGGGTCGATACGGTGCATGCTGCTGCAGGCGCGCGTCCGGGCAGCGTGGTCATTGGTGAGCCTGACTACACACGCCCTGGCAATTTCGGTGGAGTGGAGGCAGGAAGCGGTGACGTGGCCGCCGGAACCGGAGCGCCCGTGCCGCTGGTGACGCTTGACCAGATGTTCATGGGGCAGCAGTTGCGCCTGATCAAGGTCGATGTGGAGGGCATGGAGCAGGATGTGCTGGAGGGAGCGAGCCGGCTGTTGAGCGACCTGCGGCCGATGCTGTATGTCGAAAACGATCGTCGGGAGCGGTCGGCAGCCTTGATTCGCACGATTCAAAGCTTTGGCTATACCTGCTACTGGCATCTGCCATTTCTGTACAACCCGGACAACTGGTTTGGCGAAAGCGAAAACTTGTTCACCGGGACGGTTTCGGTCAACATGCTGTGCCTGCCATCCGAGGCGCCATCCAACATCACTGGACTGATGCGTGCTGATGATCCTGCGTTTCACCCGATGAGTCACTTGCAAGCGTGAAACCTGCTGCCGCCATCGAGTCCTTGGTCGAGGCGCTGCGCGTGTTGCCGGGCGTCGGCCCAAAATCCGCGCAGCGCATGGCGTACCACCTGCTTCAGCACGACAAGCCGGGTGCGCTGCGCCTGGCCGACTCACTGCGCAATGCCACCGAGGTAGTACGACGTTGCGTGCGCTGCAACAGTTTCACCCAGGAAGAACTGTGCAGCAACTGCGCTTCGCCCAAGCGCGATGCGGCCTTGCTGTGCGTGGTCGAAACACCGGCAGACCTGGTGATGATGGAGCAGACCATGGCCTTCCATGGCTTGTACTTCGTCTTGATGGGGCGCATCTCGCCGCTCGACGGCATCGGTCCCAAGGAGGTGGGCATCGACAAGCTGATATCGCGCGCACTCGATGGTGTCGTCAAGGAAGTGATCCTGGCCACCAACTTCACCCACGAAGGTGAAGCCACCGCGCACTACATTTACGAAGCGCTCAAGGCGCATGGACTGAAGGTCACGCGCCTGGCGCGCGGCGTGCCGCTGGGTGGCGAGCTTGAGTATGTCGACCCCGGTACGATCGCACAGGCGCTGGCGGATCGGCGCAGTGCCTCGTAAAGCGCATGGCCAGACCGTCTCATACCATCAACATTCCGCCTATCCCTGACATGACCGCACCAGAAAAAAACGCCGGCCCGCTCAAAGGTCTCAAGGTACTCGAACTTGGACAACTCATTGCTGGCCCATTCGCCGGCAAATTCTTTGCCGATTTTGGTGCCGAAGTGATCAAGGTCGAACCGCCTGCCGACGAAAAAGGCCCGGGCGGCGATCCGATCCGGACCTGGCGCACCCTGCATGAGGGCACCTCACTGTGGTGGCACGTGCAGTCGCGTGGTAAGAAGTCGGTCACGCTCAACCTGCGCTCGCCGGACGGGCAGGCTGCCGCGCGCAAGCTTGCGCTGGAGGCCGATGTCGTGATCGAAAACTTCCGCCCCGGCACGCTGGAAAAATGGGGCCTCGGTTACGACACGCTGTCAAAAGAGAATCCGGGCCTGTTGATGCTACGCATCTCGGGCTTCGGCCAGACCGGCCCGATGCGTGAAGTGGCGGGTTTCGGTGCGATTGCCGAATCGATGGGCGGCATGCGCTATGTCACCGGCTTTCCGGATCGGCCGCCGGTGCGCATGAACCTCTCGATCGGCGACGGCATCGCCGCGCTACACGGCGTGATCGGCGTGCTGATGGCGCTGCACCACCGTAACCAGACCGGTGAAGGACAGATGATCGATGTTGCGCTCTACGAGTCGGTGTTCAACATGATGGAATCGACCCTGCCCGAGTACGCCTACGATGGCAGTGTGCGCGAGCGCACCGGGACCAATCTCACCGGCATCGTGCCGTCCAACACCTACCAGTCGAAGGACGGCGTGCACATCGCCATCGGCGGCAACGGCGATTCGATCTTCAAACGTCTCGCGCAGACCATGGGACGGGAAGACTGGGTCAATGACCCGATCCTCTCCAACAACGCCGGCCGCGCCACGCGCGCGCAGGAAATGGATGACGGCATTGGTGCTTGGTGTTCAGCGCACGATGCGGCGTTCTTGCTCGATGCCTTGAGCAAGGCGCAAGTGCCGAGCAGCAAGATTTTCTCGATCAAGGACATCGTTGAAGACGCACAGTATCAGGCGCGTGGCATGATCCAGAGCATCACGCTCGATGACGGCACCAAGGTCACTGTGCCGGGCGTGGTGCCGAAACTGTCGAAGACGCCGGGGCGCATTCCCGGGCGCGGTCCGGCGCTGGGCGAGCACAACGGCGAAATTCTCAAATAGCGTAAGCCTCTGAAAATGGCTCTGGACAAGGGTTTCGGGCGATAAGATCTGAAGAGTCGCATGAACAGGGCGTCTGCGACCGGCCGCCCTGACCGATTTGGCACTGGCGCCGCGTCGCTCATTCCAGCGCCAAACCCGGAGCCTGCCCCAAGCCCAGGGATCAGCGCATCTGCTCAGTGCGCACTCGACTGCTTCTTCGACAAGTAGCGGATCGCCGACTCCAGCCCCTGGATGGTGAGGGGATGCATGCGATTGCCCATGATCTGCTGAATCACGGCGATCGACTGTCGGTACTGCCAGACGCCCTGCGGCTCGGGGTTGAGCCACACCGCGCTCTTGAAGTGTTCGAGGAAGCGCTGAATCCAGACTGCACCGGCTTCGTCGTTGTTGTATTCGACGCTGCCGCCCGGCTGCAAAATTTCATACGGGCTCATGGTCGCATCGCCGACGATCACCAGCTTGTAATCGCGGTTGTACTTGCGGATGATGTCCCAGGTCGAGAAGCGCTCAGTGTGGCGGCGCCGGTTGTTCTTCCACAAAAAGTCATACACGCAGTTGTGGAAGTAGTAATACTCGATGTGCTTGAACTCGGTCTTCGCGGCGCTGAATAATTCCTCGGCCTGCTTGATGTGGTCGTCCATGGTGCCGCCCACATCCATCAGCATCAGTACCTTCACTGCGTTTTTGCGCTCCGGGACCATCTTGATGTCGAGCCAGCCCGCGTTCTTTGCGGTGCAGTCGATGGTATCGGGCATGTCGAGCTCTTCGGGGTTGCCCTCGCGCGCGAACTTGCGCAGCTTTCTCAACGCCATTTTTATGTTTCGGATGCCGAGCTCGACCGAATCGTCATAGTCTTTGTAGGCGCGCTGATCCCACACCTTTACCGCGCTGCGATTGCGGCTCTTGTCCTGGCCGATGCGGATACCAGCGGGGTTGGCGCCGTAGGCGCCGAATGGGGAGGTGCCGCCAGTGCCAATCCACTTGCTGCCGCCCTCGTGGCTCTCCTTCTGCTCTTCCAGGCGTTTCTTGAGCGT
>JANLTL010000521.1:0-4483 GCA_031362905.1 Burkholderiales bacterium
GGCGTTGCGTGAGGACGAAGCGGCGCTGCGCGGCATCACGCTGCTGTCTGACCTTGCCGATGCGGCGAAGTCAAAGGGCTTGCGCCTGGGTCTCTCGCATGAATTCCTGGCGCGTGCCGATGGCTGGTCAGCGCTGCGCACTGCCTATGCATTTTCGTTTGCGTCTCCGGCCGGCCTTGACCACGGCCTCGCCTATGAAGCCATCGCCAAATCACAAGTTGATGTCATCGACATCTACTCGACCGACGCCAAGATCGCACGCTATCGCCTGCGCGTGCTGATCGATGATCGCCAATTTTTCCCCAAGTACGACGCCGTGCTGCTGATGCGCACCAGTCTTGATGCACGCGCGCTGTCATCACTTGAAAACCGAATTGATGGCGCCCACATGATCGCGCTCAATGCCACGGCGGAGCTCGAGGGCAAATCGTTTGCGACGGTGGCTGCGGGGTTTCTGGCAAGCGAAAATGCCAAGGCACAGGGTGCGGTTAGCGCGCCGGGCGGCCAGGATGCGCAACCCACGCCGGCCAGCCAAGCCGCACCGGGTTGGTGGCAGCGCCTCGTCGCCGATGATTTTTGGCGTCTCACGCGCGAGCATGTGCTGCTGGTGGCGGCTTCACTCGTGCTGGCCACCTTGCTCGGTGTGCCGCTCGGTCTGATGGCGCAGCGCCATCCGCGCAGCGGCCAGATCATTCTCGCGCTGACTGGCGTGCTGCAGACGATTCCGTCGCTCGCGCTGCTTGCCTTCCTGATTGCGCTGATGGGCACCATCGGCACCGCGCCTGCCATCGTGGCGCTGTTTCTCTACGCGTTGTTGCCGATCGTGCGCAACACACATGCGGGGCTTGCCGGCGTGCGGCCAGGGCTGGTGCAAGCCGGCACCGCCCTGGGTTTGACGCCCCGTCAGTGTTTGCGCCACATCGAGTTGCCGTTGGCCGCACCGGTGTTGCTGGCGGGGGTTCAAACTGCCGCAGTGATCAACGTGGGGACGGCCACCATGGCGGCTTTCGTGGGTGCCGGCGGTTTCGGTGAGCGCATCACGGCAGGGCTGGCGCTCAACGACGGTGCGATGCTGGTGGCGGGCGCACTGCCGGCCGCGGCATTGGCGTTGCTCGTGCAGGGTGCTTTCGCACTCGCAGAGCGCGGCATCACGCGCGCGCCAACAAAGTAGGGAGATGCTAGCGCGGCGCAGGCTGGGCCGCGTCAGCAGTACCCCTCGCACCCCCCGCACCTGGGGCCGCCCCGAAGGTTCCGGTACGTGGCGCATGCGCAGGCTGCGCCTTCTTCGCCCTCTCATACAGCGGCATCACGTCGGGCAGATGCTTCTGGATTTCCTTGATGCGCGTATCACCTGAGGGGTGGGTGGACATCCACTGCGGCGGCGCACCTTTGTTGGCAGCCTGCATTTTTTGCCACAGCGTCACCCCGGCACGCGGGTCGTAACCGGCGCGTGACATGAGTTCAAGGCCGACCAGATCGGCATCGGTTTCATCATCGCGCGAAAACTTCAGGGTCAGCAAATTGGCGCTGGCGCCGAGCGCGGCGTTTCCGAGGTTGCCGAGGCCAAATACTTGTGACGCAATGTTGACGCCGACACTGGTGGCGGCCTGCTTGCCCATGCGCGCACGTGCGTGCTCACGCAGGGCATGGGCGATCTCATGGCCCATCACGGCAGCGACTTCGTCATCGGTCAGCTTGAGAGTGTCGAGGATGCCGCTGTAAAACGCGATCTTGCCGCCGGGCATGCAGAACGCATTGATCTGCTTGCTGTTGATGAGGTTGACTTCCCATTGCCAAGCCTTGGCACGGTCACTCCATTTGGGCGTGAACGGCAGCATTTTTTGCGCAATCGCGCGCAAGCGGATCAGTTGCGGATGATTGTCCGGCGCCAGCGCGCGCTGCTGTGCGGCCTGCTGCTTCATCTGCTGATACTGCTGCGCGGCACCGCGCTCGACCTGCTCGGCCGGCACCAGCTTGGCCATGCGCGAGGTCTTGCCGACATCAACACCGTCCGTTTTGGCCGGCGGCACCTCGTCCCTGGCCCAGGCAGAAGTGCCGGTCAGCATTGACGCACTCACCAGCATGGTGGCAAACAGCAGTGAAAGGGATACGTTGTTGCGCGCGATCATGGGCGTCAATCGAAAAGAAAAACTGAGAGGGAGTCGAGCGGAAATGTGGGAGCAAAGCAAGGGGAAATCAAGCATAGCGCAAACCGCGCGATAATTCTTCGCAATGTCATCGCCCGCGCTATCCAGCTACGCCGCCATCTTTGCCCAGCGCCGCGTCGCCTTCATGCTGCTGCTGGGCTTCTCGTCGGGCCTGCCCCTCGCCCTCACCACCGGCACCTTGCAGGCCTGGGCCACGGTCGATGGCCTCGACATCAAGACCATCAGTTTTCTCACCCTTGTAGGCAGCGCTTACACCCTGAAGTTTTTGTGGGCACCGGTGATGGACCGCTTCGTGCCGCCTCTACTCGGGCGGCGGCGCGGCTGGATGGTCGTGACGCAATTGCTCCTGGCCATCGGCATTGCCTTGATGGGCACGCAGTCACCGAAAAACGCGATTCTCGCGCTCGCCTTGATTGCAGTCGTGGTGGCGTTCTGCTCGGCCTCGCAGGACATCGCCTTCGATGCCTACCGCACCGACGTATTGCGCAAGGAGGAGCGCGGCGCCGGCGCAGCGGTGTCGGTGCTCGGCTACCGCCTCGCCATGCTGGTATCAGGCGGTCTCGCACTGGTGATCGCCGACAGCTTTCTCGGCTGGCAGGCCACCTATTGGCTGATGGCTGCACTCATGTTCACCGGCATCATCGCCACCTGGTTTGCACCCGAACCCGAAGTCATCGTACCGCCGCCGCGCACGCTCGACGAAGCGGTGGTCGGGCCCCTGAAAGACTTTTTCTCGCGCGACGGCGCCATCCTCGCGCTGGTGTTGATCGTGCTCTACAAGCTCGGCGACGCCTTCGCCGGCAGTCTCACCACCGCCTTCCTGATTCGCGGTGTCGGCTTCACCGCGACCGACGTCGGCGCCATCAATAAAATCCTCGGCCTGATCGCCACCATTGTCGGCGCGCTGGCGGGCGGCGCCCTGATGACGCGGCTCTCGCTCTACGGCGCGCTGATGCTGTTTGGTGTTCTGCAGGCGGTGACCAATTTTGGCTTCTGGTTTCTTGCGGTGACACCGAAGGCCTACTGGTCGATGGCCACCGTGGTCGGTCTGGAGAATTTATGCGGCGGCATGGGCACGGCGGCTTTCGTCGCATTCCTCATGACTTTGTGCAAGGTGCGCTACTCGGCGACGCAGTTTGCGCTGCTCTCCGCGCTCGCTGCGGTGGGGCGTACCTACCTCGCCGGCCCGCTCTCGGGTGTGATGGTGGAGTCGTTCGGCTGGGCCAACTTCTTCATCGTCACGGTGTTGATCGCATTGCCGGGGCTGGTCCTCTTATGGATGCAGCGCAAGGGCATCGAAGCGTTGACAGATGAGATTGACGGGCAGTCCGCTGACGCTCAGCGTTGACCATATGCATGGCGGCGCGGCCCGCACAAGTCCATTCCATGCGCTTCTTCAATGCTGCTGACCTGCAAAGCGCTCCCACCAAGGGTTTCAAGGCCGCGCACTATTTTATAGAGAGTGTCCGTTCGGCACATTGAGCGTGCGTGCGAAAATTGCGCGCGATGAAGAAACCTGTTCCCAAGCGCAAGGCAGCAAAACCAGTTGCCCCGGTGGTTCCCGCAGCGGCACCGCCCGCACCACCAACCCCCGCGCCGCCGATGCTGTTCACCACCGCGAGCGGCAAGGTGATGACGGCTCAGGAGCTGTTCAAGGCCGCCAGCCGCATGCCGCCGTCCGCCTACACTCCCCCGTCCACGCACACCATGGCGTCGCTGCCGGGACGCCAGATCAAACCCATGACAAAACCTGGCCAGCCGCTACCGCCACTGATCGATCCGCGTGACCAGGAAGCCGTGTTTGATGCACTGGTGATGGGCGGCTGCGCGCGCACCAAGACCTGGGTAATCAATTTTCTCAACGCATCGGGGCACCACAATGCGCGCGGCGCGAAGCTGTCTCACGCGGAGGTGACGCAGGTGCTCGGACAGTTGATGACAGCGCGGCGCATCGAAGCGGACCAGGGGCGCGGCTTTACCCTCACCCGAAATTCGGCCGGTGCCGCCGCCGCACGCCTGATGGCGCTGTTGTCCGGCGACCAGGCGCAGCACTGGTGGCGCTGGTCGATTTGGGCCGGCTCGGATGGCTATGGCACGCCGGACCAGTTGCCGCGCTGGATCCATCTGCGCGGTGAGGACGAAACCGCTGCCGTGTTGCGGCTGCTGATTTACAGCGGTATCAGCGCTGGGGCCTACGCGCGCCTGCTCAACGGCCCTCTGCAGGCGGCGCGCAGCGCCACCGCCTTGCTCGACGCCATCAACACGCCCTTCCTGCCGGCCCTGTTTGAGCGCATGGAGAGCGCCCTGCGCCTTGA
>JANLTL010000531.1:0-1681 GCA_031362905.1 Burkholderiales bacterium
TGTTGTCGATCACGCAGGGCTTGCCCAGGCGTACCGCAAGGCGCTCGCAAATGATGCGCGCCACGATGTCGGTAGCGGTGCCGGGCGGGTAGCCGGCGATGATGCTGATCGCTTTGCTTGGATACTCCGCAGGGCCCTGCGCCAGCGCCGCGCTTGCCGCAATCAGGAGCGCTGCAGCGATGGCAAAGGGATGCGTGATTGCTGGCGATGTCAGTTTCGGCTGGTTCATGGTTCCTCCGTAACGGCTGTGGGCACGCAAGTGTGGGGAGGCCCGGCGCGGCGGCCTGATGATCAGGTGGTCAGGGTGGCCACTGCCTGGCCCTCGGAAACCGGCTGGCCTTCATCGACCAGCACCTCGTTGAGTGTGCCAGATTCCTCGGCAATCACCGGTATCTCCATTTTCATCGATTCGATGATCATTACGACGTCGCCCTCGGCGACGGCGTCGCCCGGCTTGAGATGGATTTTCCAGACCGAGCCGGTGACTTCGGTGAGCAGTTTCACAATGGCCATGACGATGATCCTTGTGTGAGGCGATGCAGGGGTGGGGTAGGGGGATAGCGCGGAATCGAGGAATTGCCGGTCGGGGAAATCGTGTTCAAAAAGTCGTGGGCCAGGTGCGCATCAAGTGCTCGCCGATGCCGTTGGTGAGGCGCATGCAATGCACCTCGAGCATGCGGATCAGGTAGCTGCGCGTGTCAGCAGGTAGCACCACCGACTGCACCGTGTACATCGAGGCGATGTCCCAGACGCTATTGCCGCGCGCCATCTCGGCCACCGCCTCGTCATAGCCGGCATCACCGGGGTTGAGGCCATGCACGATGCCTGCCGCGAACGCCGGGTCCATGAAGCTGATTTCGGCCGTCGGCCAGGCGGCAAATTCGTCCGAGTTGCGCCCGCCGCCCATGTTCAGATATGCCTGCCCGTAACTCTTGCGCAGCACTACCGTGAGCTTGGGCACCGTGACGAGCGAGAGCGCGCCCATGAAGTTGACGATCTTGCCGGGCGCGCGGCGGCGCTCGGCGTCGAGCCCGATGATGAAACCGGGTGTGTCGACCAGCATCACGATCGGGATGTTGAACGAATCGCACAGCACGATGAAGTTGGTGGCCTTTTCGCAGGCTTCGGTGTCGAGCGCGCCGCCCTTGTGCAAGGGGTTGTTGGCGATGATGCCGACACTGCGCCCGCCAATGCGCGCCAGCGCCGTGACCACCACCTTGCCAAAACGGGGTTTTAGTTCAAACACGCTGTCGGTGTCGGCCATCGCCTTGATGATCTTGCGCACGTCGTAGACCTGGGTGCGGCTGGCCGGCAGCACCTTGGCGATGTCGCGCATGGCCTCCCCTGACCCGACCGGCACCGCACGCAGCGGTGGCGCTTCCTTGTGATGGGCCGGCAGGTAAGACAGGAAACGCTTGATCGCATCGAGGGCTTCTTCGTCGGTGTCCACCACCTGATCGACCAGGCCGGTGACTTCGCTGTGCAGCTTCCAGCCGCCGATGTCTTCGGGGTCGACCTTTTCCTTGATCGCCATCGACACCAGTTGCGGGCTCGATACCGCCATGATGGCGCCCTTGCGCATCACCGCAAAATCGGAAAAGCCGCTGTACCAGGTTGACGAGCCGTAGCACAGGCCGAGCACGGCGGCCGCCCATGGCGTCTCGCGCATGCGCCGGTATTG
>JANLTL010000534.1:0-12386 GCA_031362905.1 Burkholderiales bacterium
CGTCGATCCTGATCAACAAGTCGGGCACCCGGCGCGAAGAGCTGCTGCTCGGTCCGGAATTGCTGCACAAGACCTGGATCCTGCGCAAGTTTCTCTACAACATGGATGAAATCGAGGCGATGGAATTCATGATGGAGAAAATGCGCGCAACCAAGAACAACGACGCCTTTTTTGACTCGATGAAGAAGAACTAACGCCGTCTATTGATCATTCCGAAAAACATGACAACCTCGTAGGCGGCATGTTTTTTGTCATGATTTAAGCTACTCTCAATAGTGCCCGACACGGGCAGCAGTCCTGTTTGCCGTCCCCTTTTCGCACAAGTCGCAGCGCCTCGATCAGAATCGTCCGCGCCAACTCTACGGGAGCCCAAGGTGATCACTGAACTCGTGTTATTCGACTTGCCATCCGGCATTAGCCGTGAGCAAGTGGTCGAGGGCATGCGCGCTACCGCACCCGCCTGGCGCGCCAATGGCGAACTGGTACGCAAGAATTATTTGTACGACGCAGCCAATGGCAAGGCCGGGGGAGCCTACCTCTGGCCCTCGATCGAGGCTGCGCAACGCGGGCACGATGCCGCCTGGCGAGCGCGTATCAAGGCCATGTACGGCAGCGAGCCGGTGATTCGCTATTTCGACACGCCGCTCATCGTTGACAACTCGCTGGGCCAAACCATTGAGCCTGCGCCGACCTGACGCTGCGGGCAGCCAAGTTGCCGCGCCGCGCTCTGGCATCCGTCGTCGCGCCGTCGGTATCAGCATCGCTTCAAGATTCCACTCTTCCACGATCTCATCATGGCCCGCACACGCAAATCGATCCGCACCGACACCGGCTACAGCACGGCTGACTCGATCACGGTCTACGGCAAGAACCTCTGCACCGAAATATTGGGACAGGTCAACTTGGGTGACATGGGTTTTCTCGGTCTCACCGGCCGGCTACCGACTCCGCAGGAGTCAGTCGTCTTCAATGCCATTACCGTCACGCTGGTGGAACACGGCATGACGCCCTCGGCGATTGCCGCACGCACCACCTACGTGGGCGCGCCCGAGTCATTGCAAGGCGCAGTCGCGGCCGGGTTGCTCGGGCTGGGCAGCGTGTTCGTGGGCTCCATGGATGCCGTGGCCAACCTGCTCACCAGGACGTTGAAAGATGCTGGCGATGCGCCGGAATACGCGACTCTGGCCAAAACCATCGTCGATGACTATGCTGCGCGCAAGGCGATCATCCCCGGCATCGGTCACCCGATTCACAAACCGCTTGACCCACGGGTGCCGGTACTGTTCCGCATCGCCGCCGACAATGGCTTTTCGGGTCGCTACGTGAAGCTGATGCAGGCGGTGCACGCCGAAGCGCAATCGCGCACCAGCAAAGTATTGCCAATGAATGCAACTTCGGCCATTGGGGCAATTGCCTGCGAGCTGGGCATTGATGCGCGCGTGGTACGCGGCCTTGGCGTAATGGCGCGCGCGGTCGGACTGGTAAGCCACATTCTCGAAGAATCGCGCAACCCGATGGCTGCAGAGATTTGGCACCGAATTGAGGAAGATGCGACAGCGCATATTGCAAACTGACCGACGGCGCGCCGGCCATCCCACTGCGCCCGCTGCGGCAGCATCATCGCTCCACCCTCGCGTACGGATGCGCGGCTCCAATATCATGCAACGCCCTTGCTCCAAAAAACGTTAGATCATGTGGAAACCTGCTCAGCGCATTAAATTTCATCCTTCGACCGGACGCATACCGACACGCGCCGAGGCGGCGGCGTCACGTCTGTTCAGCCCCGTGCGCCTCGGCCCGGTGATGCTGGAACAGCGCACCTGGGTGCCGGCGATGGTGCCGTGGCGCTCCAATCAGGAGGGCGAGGTCACGCCCGATGTGTTGCAGTGGTACGAGCGCTTTGCGCGCGGGCGCCCGGGCGCCATCGTGATCGAAGCCACCGGCATCCGCGATGTGCCAAGCGGGCCACTGCTGCGCATTGGCCATGACCGCTATCTCGATGGCTTGCGCGAATTGACCGCCGCCATCCGCCGTGCCAGTGATGGACATACGCGCGTGTTCATCCAGATCATCGACTTCCTCAATATTCGCAAACGCCCGGAGCCGGAAAAATTCTTTCAGCGCTTCCTCGCCATCACGCCGCAGCACCGCGAACGGCTGGGCGCCGAAAGCTGGCCGGATGATGCCGTCCGCGCGCATTTGGCCGCGCTGCCGGCTGAAGCCTTGCCATCAGTCCTCGATGCCCGGGAATATGAGTCCTTGCGGTTTGGCGCGCGTGAACGCGTGACTGACACCCACCTGCCGCACATCCACGAACTGCCACAGACACTGGCACCCCTGTTTGCGGCAGCCGCGGTGCGCGCGCGCACGGCTGGCTTCGATGGCGTGGAACTGCACTACGCCCACGCTTACACCATGGCGTCGTTTCTCTCGGCCACCAACACACGCGATGATGGCTATGGCGGTACACGCGCCAATCGTGCGCGCCTGCCGCTGGAGGTCTATACGGCGGTACGCGCGGCAGTGGGGCATGATTTCGTGGTCGGCTGCCGCTATCTGGCCGATGAGTGCATTGACGGTGGCAACGATGTCGATGACGCAGCTTGGTTCGGCGTCGAGTTCGCGCGCGCGGGCATGGACTACTTGTCAACCTCGCGCGGCGGAAAATTCGATGATGCCAAGCAGCCCGGCATCGGCGCCGCCTCCTACCCGTACACCGGGCGCAGCGGCTACGAATGCATGCCGCAATATTTGTCCGACGAGTTCGGCCCGTTCGGGCGCAACGTCGCAGCCACGGCATCGATCCGGCGTGAGATACGCGCGGCAGGCCACAACACACCGGTCGTTTGTACCGGCGGCATTCACAATTTTGAGATGGCCGAGGAACTCCTCGCACGCGGTGATGGTGACATGGTCGGCACTGCGCGGCAAAGTCTCGCCGACCCCGACTGGGCGCTCAAGACTTCACTGGGTCTGGGCAGCGCAGTGCGTCTGTGCGAGTACACCAACTATTGCGAAGGCCTCGACCAGAAACACAAGCAGGTCACCTGCCAATTGTGGGATCGCGAAGCGTTGGACGAACCGGGAATACGCCGCACAAATGAAGGCAAGCGCAGACTGGTCGCGCCGCCGTGGCAAGCGCCCGCCTAGTCATCAGCTTCGCCGCGGTTGCCAGCATTGGTACCGCCAGACCGGTTCAGTCGTAGGCGCGAAAGCGAATCGCCGGATCACGGCGAATCTGCTCCACCAGCGCCACTTCCCAGTCGAGATAAGCGCGCGCATGCTTTTCGTAGTCACCCGGCTGCAGATGATCGTAGGGCTTGTACCAAACGTCATCGAGCGCCGTCGTCGCGTTGTGGGCACCGATGCCGGTTTCGGAGGGCAACCCGGCGGCTACCCATGCGGCGTTGCCGCCCTCGATCACACGCACTTCGGCACCCGGCCAGTGCGCAGCGGCTTCCGGCGCGGCGAGATGTGCCAGCACGCCGTCGTCCGATGTGAGCAGGAGACGTTCCGCGCGGCCGCACTGCGCTCGCGCAGCATCGAGCCGCGCACGCACGACCCAGCGGGCACCCGCCACATGGCATGCACGGAATTTGAGACTGTTGGCGAAGTCCAGCACCAGCGTTCCGGCCTGACCAATTCCCTTTACGGCATCCGTCGCAGCGTCATGTGGCGTAATGGTCTGCCACGCGCTGAATCCGGCCGGCGCCTGCACGCGCGGCCCCGTCTCCTGTGGCCAACCATCCCAGCCCCCGGCGCCTTCCGGTTCGAGCACAAACACCTCGTCCCAGCCCAGCTGATTTAGCCACGAGGCCGTCATCACTGCGCGCACGCGCGCCGGGTCAATCAACACCACGCGCGAGGAGCGCACGCCAACATATTCGTCTGCTGCTTGCACGAGTTGCCCGCCGGGCGCATGGCGCGACGCAGCAATGCGGCACGCCTCAAACTCCTGCTGCGAGCGCACGTCGAGCAGATACAGCGCGCGCGTGGTGTCTGCTTGCCAGGTTTGCACCTGTGAGCGACTGGCGAACCTGACATCAAAGCGCTTGGCCACACGTTCTGCCGCTGCGCGTGCCTTGGCCATTCCCTCGGCTGAGGGCAGCGGCGCTTCACGGTTTGAACCACGCTCACATGCGTAGCCCGCCAACTCCCAGCCCATGGTGCCGTCTTTCAAGGCCACCACTTCATTCGGGATGCCGGCATTGCGCAGCGACTGGCAGCCGATGATGCTGCGCGTGCGTCCGGCGCAATTGACCACCACCAGCGTGGCCGGATCAGGGGCAAGGTCATGCACGCGATACGCCAGTTCGGCGCCCGGCGCGTCGATGCCGCCGGGAATGTTCATGCGGTGGTATTCATCGTAGGGGCGCGAATCGAGAATCAGCAGCTTGCGTCCTGCCTCGATCAGCTTTTTTATCTCCGCCGCCGGCAGGCGCGGCGTGCCGTAATGGTGCTCGATGAATTCGCCAAAGGCCTTGGACGGCACATTGACGCCGGAGAATAGTTCACCCCCGCTGGCCTTCCAGGCAGCGCAACCACCAGCGAGGATGGTGATGTTGGCGTAGCCCAGCGTCGCAAGCCGGATGGCGGCACGTTCGGCGAGGCCTTCGTCTCCACCATCGAGCAACACCAGCAGCACAGTCGGACACGGCACCAGATCACGCACCATGAGTTCGATGCGTGACAGTGGCAGCGAGCAGGCAAAGAACGGATGCCCCTGGTAATGGACCCCCTGCTCGCGCACGTCCAGCAACGCCAGTTCACTGCCCGCCAGCAGCAGTTCACGCAATGCCTGCGCGGTGATCGTGGGCGTCATGCCAGCGCTACGCGAGCTTCGCGGATATCGGTGTGTGGCGGAAAAATCGCCCAGGTCTTCTCTGCCGCCTTGTAATACTCGCGACGCGCCAGCTGCTCAAGCCCGAGCCCGTACATGTGAAAGTTGAGCAGCGGTGCCTGGATGTGGATTGAATGCAGATCATCCGGCATGAAGGACACGCCCGACCCCTGCTGCACAACATGCTGGCCCTTTTCGCGCACGCCGCCATCGTCGCTGCGGTCGTAGAAGCGATTGAGCTCTTCGCCACTCACGCCAACGATCACCGCCCAGGTGGTGTGATTGTGTGCAGGGGTGTCGTATTGCCCCTGCGCGGCGTTGGCATAGAGGGCGAAGCGATGATCGGTGTCCTCCGAGAGCCGGTAAAGACACGAAGTACGCGGCCCGCCAGGCGCCGGCGGAGGAAAGTCCTCGAGTGTGAAGAGGTCTGCGCGCTCCGCCAATTGGCTTAGGCGCGCGCGCATCTTGGCGAGGGAAGATCGCGTGACGCCCTCTTGCTGTTCAATGCAGCGCACCTCCGCCATGGTGGCGGCGACAGCCTGACTGCGTTCGGCAATTCGATCCATGATTCCTCCTGATGGTCTGGCAACACTCACATCGGCGCCAGCCCCAACGACTGGCGAAATCGGTTCTTCAAGTACACGCCATCGCGCGGCGGCAGCACACGCGGCAACTCGACCGGCTCAACATGCACCTGCGCCAGTAAACAACCGGCACGCGCATTGATGCGCTTGGCAAGCCCCGCCACTTCGGACAACTTGTGAATCTCGCTCGCGTCGGCAAAGCCGCAGGCGCGTGCCACGGTGGCCAGGCTGGTGCCCTGACTGGTGTGGCTGCGCTGTCCGCCAGTCTCGCTGTAAAGGCCGTTGTCGATGACCACGATCGAAAGATTTTTCGGCTGCTGTGCGCCGATGGTGGCGAGCGCGCCCAAGCCCATCAACTGCTCGCCGTCACCGGTGATGACGAGGACGGCTTTCTTCGGCTGCGCGATGGCAATGCCGAGTGCCATCGCTGCCGCGCCGCCCATCGCGCCCCAGAGATAGAAATTTTCATCACGATCACCCGCGGCAAAGGCGTCGTAGGATGACGAACCCAACCCGGTGACAACCAGTGCGCCGGGGCAGGCGTCAATCAATTTGGCGACAAACGCGCGGCGGTCGATCAACGTGGCGCGTGCAGTGGACTTGTTCATTTCGCCTTGCCCCATTTCTTGCGGCCAATCAATTTTTGCGACAGCAAGATCGCTACCGGCTCACCGGCTTCAAACGCGGCATCAAGGCCGGCGGCGACCGTGTCCGCGACTTCGCCGGCATGGCTCACGCGATGCACGGTGATGCCCATCATCTCCATCGATTGCTGGGTGGCACGCCCCATCGGCCCCTGCCAGGGATTGAACTCGGCCCACTCCCCACGCATGGTGATGAGGGCAAAAAATGGAAAACGGCAGTTCTCGATCAGCGAAAACATGTTGACACAATTTCCGACGCCGCTGCTCTGCATCAACAGTGCCGCGCGCTGGCCACCGAGCCAGGCACCGCAGACCATCGCCACACCTTCTTCTTCCGTGGTCATCACCACGGCATGCATCGAAGGATCGGCATGCACACGGCGGATCACATGGGCATGGCCGGCATCGGGCACGTAGCTTATCTGTTGGATGCCACCCTGCTTGAGCGCGGTATAGATGTCTTCGTGCCAGGCCGGCGGCTTGGCGATAGTCGGTCTCATTGGCTCAATTTTCTTCAATTTGGTTCGTTGAAAGCATTGGTGGGGGCCATTCTACAAGGACCATGCGTGCAGACACCCCATGCATGCGCCTCTCAGGCCTTCAGCACTTCAGGATTGGCGATATTTTTCGGCGTGCCGCCGGCAAACGCAATGATGTTGCCGAAGGCATCCCCGTAGTACATCTCGTAATTGCTGGCTTCGACATAGCCAAGATGCGGTGTACAGATGGCGTTGGGCAAGGCGAGAAGGGGATGCTGCGCGCCCAGCACCGGTTCGCTCTCGTACACGTCCACCGCCGCAAAGCCGGGGCGACCTGCCCTGAGTGCATTGGCCAAGCCTTCAGGCTCGATCAACTCGGCACGGCTGGTGTTGACGATCAGCGCATCGCTCTTCATGCGCGCCAGGTCTGATGTCTTGACCAGGCCGCGCGTCTCTGCATTCAGGCGCACGTGCAGTGACACGATGTCGCTTTCGGCGAAGAAGGCGTCGCGCGACGGCGCCACACCGAATCCATCGGCCTTGGCTGCGGCCACTGATCCTTCGCGGCCCCACACCCACACGTTCATGCCAAAAGCCTTGCCGTAACCGGCGACGATCTTGCCGATCTTGCCATAGGCCCACACGCCGAGGCGCTTGCCCTTGACCTGCCGTCCCAGGGTGTGTTGCCACTCTCCACCCTTGAGGCGTGCGACTTCCTGCGGCAGATGGCGCATGGCGGCGAGCAGCAGCGCCCACGTCAACTCTGCCGTCGCCGTGGGACCGCCGCTGCCCTCGGCAACTGCCACTCCACGAGCGGTGCAGTCGGCAACCTTGAGGTGGTTGGATACCTTGCCGGTCTGGCTGATGATCTTGAGTTTGGGCAAGCGCGCCAAGAGCGCTGGCGTGATGGCGGTGCGTTCGCGCGTCAGCACCAGTGCATCGGCATCGGCGAAGCGTATTGCAAGGGTATCGATGTCAGAGACAGTGTCGTTGTAGATCGTGACCTGATGCCCGACCAATTGCTTGAACGCGTCCAGATGGCGTACGCAGTTCTGATAGTCGTCGGGGATGACAATGTGCATGGCGGTCTCATGAAATGGGTTGCGTTTGTGGCGTCGGGCGCATTGCGGTGACGCATCAAGCATGTCCGCGCAAGCGGTCAATCGCTACAATCGTGGCCCGCCATTCTATTCGCCTGTGCCTTGTTGTGGTTCACCCGTGCGGTTCACCCCATGCGATTCACCCAGTGCGGCGCATTCCACGCAGGCCCTTCCAATGAAATCGCTTGACATCAAAATTCTCGATCCCCGTCTCAAGGGCGGCCTGCCTGAATACGCGACCGCCGGCAGTGCCGGGCTGGATTTGCGTGCCTGCATAGACGCGGCGCTCACGCTGGCACCCGGTGAAACCCGCATGATTTCCACCGGCATCGCAATCCACATTGCCGATGCGGGCTATGCGGCGCTGGTGCTGCCGCGCTCCGGCCTCGGCTCGAAGAACGGTATCGTGCTCGGCAATCTGGTGGGCCTGATCGACTCGGACTATCAGGGGCCGCTGACGTGCGCACTGTGGAACCGTGGCGCCACGCCCTTCGAGTTGAAACCAATGGACCGCATCGCCCAACTGGTCGTCGTGCCGGTCATCCAGGTGGCGTTCAACGTGGTTGAGGAATTTGCCGCTAGTGAACGTGGCGCGGGCGGCTTCGGCTCGACCGGCAAGGCCTGACGGCAGTCTGCGTCAAAACCCGATCAGCTTTGGCAACCCCAGGCTGATCCAGGGCAGGTAAGTCACCAGCGCCAGCACCGCGAGCAGCGCCCAGAAGAACGGCAACACCTCGCGATAAACATCGTTCACCCGCACCTGCGCGACGGTCGCAGTGGCGAATACCAGCACACCAAGCGGCGGCGTCAGCGCGCCCAACACCAGGTTCATCACCATGATGACGCCCAGGTGCACCGGGTCGATGCCCATCTTGATCGCGATCGGCATCAGGATCGGCACCAACACCACCAGGGACGCGATGAACTCCATCGCCAGGCCGACCAGCAGCAGAAAAATGTTCAGCACCAGCAGGAACAGCAGCGGGTTCTGCGCCAATGCCCCCATGTGCTCGGCAATAATCTGGGGAATGCGCTCGATCCCCAGCGCCCAACCGAACGGCGCCGCCGACGCCACAATCGCAATGATGACCACGGTATCGATAAAACCTTCGCGCAGGATGCCGGGCGCGTCGCGCCACTTGAACTGTCGATAGGCCAGCTTGCCGATCACGAAGGCGTAGACCACCGCCATCGCCCCGGCCTCGGAAGCAGTAAAGGCGCCGGCGCGCATGCCGCCGACAATCAGCACCGGCACCAGCAGCGCGGGGATCGCCGTCCACAAGGCCATGCCGCGTTCGCGCAGTGTTGCCGCCTGTTTGGCCGGTTCAAATTTGCGCGACACCGCCTGCCAGTGCACCACGATCATCAGCGCCGCAGCCATCAACAGGCCGGGCACGATGCCGGCCGCGAACAAGGCGCCCACCGAAACGGAACCGAGCGCGGCGAACACGATAAAACCGATCGATGGCGGAATCAGGTTGTCCATCGTCGAAGCCGACGCGGTGAGGGCGGCGGCGAATTCCTTCGGATAACCGCGCTTTTCCATTTCCGGCACCAGCGCCTTGGCGGTACCCACTGCAACCGCCAGCGAAGAGCCCGACAGGCCGCCCATAACCACATTGGTGACCACATTCACCTGCGCGAGGCCACCGCGCAAATGCCCAACCAGCGCTGCGGCGAAGCGCACCAGATAGCCGGTGATGCCGCTGGCGTTCATCACGTGCGCCGCCAGGATGAAGAAAGGGATCGACAGCAGCAGGAAGGAGTTGGTCGATGACGCCAGGGTCTGCGAAATCGGCAGCAGCATCAACTCGCCTTGGTTGGCAAACGCCAGATACACCGCCACGATCATGCAAAACGCAATCGGCGCATCGAGGAACATCAGCCCAAGCGCCACGATATGCAGCGACCAGCCGACGCTCCACTGATGCGTGATCCAGGGCGTGGCCGAGAGCAGCAGCTTGTACACCAGCGCACCGGCCAATACCGCTGCGAGGCCCGCCCACCAACGCTCTTGGCCGAGTGGCCGACGCGCCAGCACGTACAACAAGGTGATGGCCCCGCCCACCGGCACCGCCAGATAGAGCCAGCGGCTCGGCCATTCGAGTGCGCCCGATACGCCGGTGACCTGCATGGCAAACGAGGCGCCGTGCATCAGCATCGCCAGCGCAGCTGCTGCGGTTACCACCTCAGCCAACCCATCAAGCGCCAGTCGCGCACCCGGCCCGGCGCGGCCGGTAAACAACTCCATGCGCATGTGCTTGCCCTTGCCGGCCACCACCGCGATGCCGAGGTAGATCGCCCAGACAAAACAGAAGCGCGCCAGTTCCTCCGACCAGAACAGCGCATCGCCCAGCACGTAGCGCCAGAACACCTGGACCACCGTCAACACCACCGTGGTGGCGAACAACCCGAGGCACAGCCACTCAAGGGAGCTGGAAAGAAACCGCATGGTGGAAACGAGCGGGCGCATGGCAGAGGCTGGCGGAAGTGATTCTGGTATGTTAACTTGTTCGTTACTTAGCACTCGAATTGATTTCACAACACAACGAGGAGACAACGATGGACGCACCGAAAGCAGTGGGCACCACCGACAACCAGCGCCGCCGCATTCTCAAGGCGGGCGTTGCAGCCGCAGGCCTGCCGTACCTGACGAACGCGCGGGGCCAGCAAAAATTCCCGTTCCGCATGGCGCACACCGAAGCGATCGGCTCGCCGCTGACCGACTCAATCGAGAAATGGTGCGGCATGCTGCGCACCGCCAGCGGCGGCCGCATCGATGCGCAGCATTTCCCGGCCGGCCAGTTGGGCAGCTATACCCAATTAATCGAGCAAAGCCGCCTCGGTACCGTGCAATCGACCACCGGCGGGCCCGATACCGAGGAATCGATGGCGCCCGAAGTGGCGGTCACCGGCGGCGCGCCCGGCTTCATCTACAAGGACGAAGCACACGTCGACAAAGTCCTGCAGGGCCCGATCGGCAAGGAAGTCTCGGACATCGTGCGCAAGAAAACCGGGATCGAGTTCGTCGCCTACGCCGAAGTCGGCTTCCGTCACCTGTTGTCAAAAAAACCGGTGACCAATCTTGATCAGCTCAAGGGCACCAAGATTCGTGTGCCCGAAATCAAGGTCTGGGTCGATTTCTGGCGCCGCCTCGGCGCCAATCCGACACCGCTGCCCTACGCTGAACAGTACAGCGCGCTCTCGTCCGGTGTGATCGACGCGCTCGAAGCCGATTTCTTTTCGATTCGCGGCTTCAAATGGCACGAGCAGGCCAAGTTCCTCAACCTGTCGTATCACTGGTTCCTGCCCAAGGCGATTCGCGTCAACGCCAAATGGCTCGATGCCCTGCCGGCTGACCTGCAGGCCGTGGTGCGCACTACTGCCGTGGAAGCGTTTGCAGAGCAGCGCAAGAACAATCGCGCCAAGACCGCCGAAGCACTGGCCGACCTGCAGAAGGCCGGCGTCACCGTGCATCGCGCCACCGCCGATGAATCAGCCAAATGGTTTGCCGCCACGCGCCCGCTGTTCGAAGAGTTCAGCAGCAAGAGCCCGGAGACCAAGGCGATGGTCGGGCGCATCCTCGCGTTGCGCTGACAGCTTGCGCGGTGTGGCAGTGATGAGCGGATTTTCCTTTTCCGAGGAGTCTGTCAAGCTGCCCACCGGGGCTTATGCCGGCACCCGCCGGCGCATGCTGCGCCTCGACGGTCAGGCGGTACTCGGGGTCACCGCCGGGCAGTTTCGCCCTTACCTTTATCCGGTGTACACCCCAGCCGGTTTCGCCGTCACCAGCGAAGGGCCGGCCGACCATCCGCATCACCATTCGATCTGGGCCGGCGCCGACCATCTGCACCTGCGCATGCCGGCGCTGGGCGGGCGTGACGAAATGTATGCCTACAACTGCTACGTCAACGATATCTTCCAGGGGCGTGCGCCGGGGCGCATCAACCAGATCGCCCTGGCCGGGCAGGCGGGCAGCGCCGGTTTTTTGATCGAGCAGGAAATCGAGTGGCGCGGCCCGGTGGAATGGGGCGCCCCCTTAGGACGCCTGCTGCTGCGCGAGCAGCGCCACACCCGCGTACAGGTGGGCGATGCGCAGACCACGATCGACATGGAATGCGCCATCACCGCTCCAGACTACGACATCGTGATCGGGCCATCGCGCCACGCCTGGTTCAATTTTCGTGTCGCGCCTTCGATGTGCGTGGATGAAGGCGGCACCCTGCTGGATAACACCGGCCACGCCGGGAGCGCCGAGAAGGTACAGCCCCATGCCGAATGGGTGGCCGGTTGCGGCCCGGTAGGCGGCGGCAAAACGGCAGGCATCGCCCTTGCGCCGCGCCAGATCCCTGGCGCTGAGCCCTGGTGGTGGTTTGTCGGCGACTTTGGTGTGGTCACGGCCAGCCCCTGCCGGGATGACGCGATTGCCCTGACCTGCGGTCACTCCACTCGCTTGGCTGCGCGCTTTGTCATCTTCGACGGGGTTGCCGACGCGGCCCGCATTGCCGGCATGCTCGAGTAATTCCCAATCCGCAGGCCCGCTTGAGACCTCGATCACTCTGCCCGCCCGCTTGACCACCTTCCCTACCCGGAGACCACCGTGAAGATTGCACGCTACCAAACCGACGCCGCCAGCGGCATGCAGATCCACTATGGCGCATTGCACCCGGACGGCACGCTTGATCGCCTCGCGGGCAGCCCCTTCGATTCGCTCGCCTTGTCTGGCCAGCACGATCAGC
>JANLTL010000565.1:0-2974 GCA_031362905.1 Burkholderiales bacterium
ACGAGTATCAACAATGTTCCCTAGATGCGCTGCCTGCTGTGGCTACCCTGGCGGGGGCATCGTCGGCACTGTCGCCGGGCGCGCCCTTGGGTACGTCCCGGTGCGGGGGGCGAATGTCGCGGTGATGCACTCGCCTGCTGCGGTACGCTTGCGGCAGCGCGGCGTGTCGATCATCACTGCCATCTTTGTGCTGTTGATGTTGTCCGGTGTGGCCGCTTATGTGGTGTCCCTGTCGGGCAGCCAGCAAGCCGGATCGGGGATGGACATCAGCGGGGCACGCGTTCATCAGGCCGCACGCTCGGGGGCGGAGTGGGGGGTGTGGAATGCCGTCAAGGGGAGCGCCTACTGCCTGGCGGGCACCGATACGCAGACCCTTGCCACGGGTGCCGCCGGGGCGCTGGCCGGGACCCTGGCGCCGTTCACGGTGACGGTCAGTTGCACCGTTACCACCCATCTGGAAGGCGTGACGCCGGTACAGTCCTACCTCATTACTGCAACGGCCTGCAATCAGGGGGCGGTATGCCCTGCTGCAGCACCCGGGTTTGGCTATGTGGAGCGGCAGGTGACGATGTCCGCGTGGAAATGACATGCATGATGCAGGTGCGCGCCGGCGGCCCAGTGCGCATAAAATCAACCCGCATGAAATAGTCTTTAAGCAAACAGTGCGCCCCGAGCGAGTCTGGAGCACGCGATCCCAAGCAGCGGAACACCTGTGCCGCTGGCAAGCTTTCCCGGAATTGACATGAAGCTTTCGTTTCGCCCCGAGCGCCTGTCTGGCTGGCTGGCCCTGCGCCAGCGCGGCAGCGAGATCGACGCCGCGCACATCGAGCGCCGCGCGGGACGCTTGCGTGTGAGTTTGTGCGAAACCTGGCGCCTCCCCGGAGGCGACGTGCAGCCCGCTCTGACGCGTTTGCGCAACGACAAAGGCCTGCGGCGCTACCGCTGCACGACCCTGCTGGCGGCTGATGAATACCAGATCAACACGCTCGATGCACCCAGTGTGCCGGCAGAAGAGTTGAAAGCTGCGGCGCGCTGGCGCGTGAAGGACCTGATCGACTATCCGCTTGAAACGGCGGCGGTCGGCATCCTCGACATTCCGGTGGACGGCACGGCGCGCCAGCACTCGCTCTACGCCGTGACGGCGCGCAACGAGGTGATTGCGCGCTATGTGCAACGCTACCAGCAGGCCGGGATTGGTCTGGAGGCGATCGATATTCCCGAATTGGCACAACGCAATGTGGCGGCCCTGTTCGAAGAGCCGGAGCGCGGCCTGGCCCTGCTGTCGTTCGAGGAAGGCGGCGGTTTGTTGACGGTGACCTTCCGCGGCGAGTTGTACCTCACACGCCGCATTGAGATTCCGCTGGCACGGCTGCTGGCGGCAGAGGGCGCAGCACGGATGCAACTGCACGAACGCGTCACGCTTGAGGTGCAGCGCTCGCTTGACCACGTGGACCGCCAGTTCAGCTTTATTACGCTGTCACGCTTCCTGCTTGCACCGCTGCCGCAGGAAACCGGGCTGGCGGACTATCTGGCCGCGAATATTTCGCTGCGCCTTGATCACGCCAATATTGCCGAGGTGCTCGATTGTGGCGGCATCCCCGAATTGTCCGATCCGGCACGCCAGGGATTCTGCCTGCAAATGCTCGGTGCCGCCCTGCGCGATGAAGGCTTGCCGGCATGACGCAGCAGATCAACCTGTACAACCCGGTGTTTCTGAAGCGCAATCCGGCTGGCGCGCCTGGTGCGCTGCTCGCTTACGTGGTGGTGGGTGTGCTCGCGCTGGTTTTGGGTGGGGCGGCCATCGTCCGCGGGAAAGTCACGCAACTGAACGCGCGGCTGACAGGGGTTGAGGCGCAAATCAAGGCGGAGCAGGAAAAGAGTACGGCTTTGGCCGCACAAAGGGCCGCGCGGGTGCGTGATCCGGCACTCGAAGTGCAGGTGACGCGACTGGAGGGCATGGTGCGCGTGCGCAACGAGAGCATGGCGGCGATCAGCGGCGGTGCCCTGGGCAGCACCAGTGGATTTTCCGGGCACATGCGCGCCCTGGCGCGGCAGCCGGTCAGCGGCCTGTGGCTCACCGGATTTTCTCTGGCCGAGGGGGGTGCCGAAGTGGCATTGCGCGGGCGCATGCTTGACGCGGCACTCCTGCCACGCTTTTTGCAGCGGCTGAGCAGCGAAAAAGTGTTTGAAGGCAAAGGATTCAAAACCCTGGTGATTGGCCCGCCGGCCGCCGCGGAAGGTGCGGTGAACCCCGCGCCAGCTCCTTTCCTGGCGTTTGAGATTGCGACACGCGAAGCGGTCGAGCGCGCACCAGCCGCGCGCCAAGCCGCGGCAGGGGGGCGTCAATGAAGGCGCTTTGCCTGCGTTATCTCGCATGGTTTGGCGCACTCAAGCCGCGTGAGCGCAACCTGGTGGCCGTGGCCGCACTGGCGCTGGCCGGGTTTATTCCCTACACACTGATCCTCGATCCGGCGCTGCGCGAAAGCCGCCGTCTGACGACGCAAGTAGAGAGTCAGTCGCGTGCGTTGGCTGCGATCCAGACCGAAGTTGCCGCGCTAACCAAGGCCAATGTTGACCCGGATCAGGTCAGCCGCGAGCGGGTGACTGATCTCACACGCCAGTTGCGCAGCCTGGATGAAGCCATGCGCCGCTCGCAAAAAGGCCTGGTGCCGGCCGACCAGATGGCGAAGTTGTTGGGCAACCTGCTAGATCGCGGGGGCGGGCTCAGAATTGTCGCGCTGCGCACCCTGCCGGCCACTCCGCTCCTCGATCGCGGTGCTGCACCCGGCGGCACCGCCAATCCGGCAACGCCTGGTGCTGTGCCGGCGGCCGCAGCTGCAGTGGCCAGTGCAGTGTCCGCGGCAGGCGGAGCCGTCACGCCGGCTGCCGGTGGCGGATCTGCCGCCGCAGCGGCAGGGGCACCCGCGCAGTCCGCCGGCGCTGGCGCTGCGCCGTCTGCCGGCATTTTCAAACA
>JANLTL010000540.1:0-40148 GCA_031362905.1 Burkholderiales bacterium
ATCCGATCCGTCAGCTCGATGACGTGAACGGTGAACAACGCCAGTTGATCAACTGGATCGCCGAGCTGACGTTCGACTCGACCAGCCTCCATGCACCCGAAGACTGGAACCGCCTCGGCAAGCTCGAAGATTTCATGCCCGATTTCGAGAAATGGAACTTCGGCTGGATGCACGTCGGCAAGACGATCCGTGACGCGCAGGCCGTCTACGAATATCCGATGAGCGATCGCAACCCGGCGCCGACCTGGGTGCAGGGGCGCTGCGTGCTGCTCGGTGATGCCGCCCACGCGATGTATCCAATCGGCTCGAATGGCGCGTCCCAGGCCATTCTCGATGCGCGCAAGCTGGCCTATGAGCTGGCGACACAATGCAGCATCGACATCGCGCTGGCCGCCTACGAAGCCGAGCGCTTGCCCGCCACTGCCAAATTGCTAGAGTTGACCCGCGCCGAAGGGCCGGACGCGGTGATGCAACGGGTTGAAGAGCGCGCACCGGACGGATTTGACGATCTCGAAAAAGTGCTGCCGCTGGCCGAGCGTGAGGCAATTGCGGTGCGCTACAAGCAGGCCGCCGGGTTTGACATGCAAACGCTCAACAACAAGCTCTCTCTCACGCCGGCAACGCGGGCGCGCTCCATTGATCCGTAGCAATTACCCCGCTGATTCACGTTTTGGCCGCGTTCTACTCGAGGTACCATCGGGCCAATACGCTTGCCGCTGCGACGAGATTGCAGCCCGTCCGGCCTGACATGACTGACTCCATACCTCACGGCGATACATACATTGGCGCGACCGGTCGAGGCGGAGCGCCTGCGGCTGCACCGCGCCATTTCTGCCAGTTCGGTGATCTTCAGCGCCGGCTTAAGAGCGCTGGTCGCGATTCTCCTGGCGGACTCTGCGAACGGGTTGCACTTGCTGCTGTGGCTGGTCGCGCCAAGCGTGTCATGGAACAGCGCGGCTGGCGGGTCAGCGCCCATGTCATCAAGCGCGATGCGCTCGACGCCTTGCGGGCCAATCCGGTTGGTTTGCCCTGTTGGTCACCGACTACAACATGCCCGGCATGTCCGGGCTTGACGTGGCGCGCGCCGCATACGCGATTCGGCTCAACTTGCCGGTCATGATCGCTTCGGGCTTCATTGATGATGAACAGCGCGCCCATGCTGCTGTTGCAGGCGTACGGGAACTGATTTTCAAAACCGACGCGCTGGAAGACTTCTGCGGAGCGATACAGGCGCTGGTCGGACCAAAGCGCGCTTGAGCGATGCGAAATGGAAGACGCAGGAGGCGTCAGCCTATGTGGTCGCAACCCGAAGGTTTATAGTGGTGGCGTCGATACGATCGGAATGCGCTTGAACCAGTTCAGCTCGGCATTTCTGTAGCGGGCACATAGAGAAAATGAGTGTTGCGTCCAGGCAAGCCATGATCGACATGAAAAAGGGTGCGAACCACAGCAGCGCCGTCGCGGCGCACGACCGCGACAACCCGATTTTCTGGGAACCCTCGCTCGCCTACGTCAAGATCGCCAGCGCGATCCTGTTCACCGGCGCACTGGTGTTCATGCTCGTCATCCGCATCACGGCGCCGGAGCAGACCACCCGCTACTTCGGACCACTGCTCGCGATAGCGGTTTCTGTAGCCACCTTGTTCCTGCTCTGGCGCGGACGAATTCAGGCCGCTGTTTATGTGCTGACAGCGGGGACCTGGATCACGGTTACGGTAATCGCCGCCTTCGTGGGCGGGGTGCGGTCAGTGGTCGTCTATGCTTACCCGGTCAGCATTATCCTGATTGGATGGCTGGTCGGCACCCGCGCTGCATTGGTGATTGCTGGTCTCACGGTGGCTGCTCTCACCGGTTTTGTGCTGGCCGACGCATCCGGTGCATTGCCGCCGCTGCCGCGTACGCCGGCGATCATGTTCGGCGTCGTACAGATACTCATCGTGACCCTTTCAACGGCGCTGATCGTGTATCTCGTGCGTGCCTACGGCAACCGGCATGCCGAGCTCAGCCAGATGGGCGATGCCCTCGCCTTGCGCACCGCCGAACTCGAGGCGCGCACCGTCGAATTGCACCGCGCCCAGGCCATCGCCAAAACGGGCAGCTGGGTGGCGGACTACGTTAACGGTACGACTCGCCTGTCGGCAGAAGCTTGCCGCATTTTTGGCGTGCCTGAAGGCACGCCAGGCAATCATGCCGCCTATCTTTCGCGCGTGCATTCGGCAGACCGGGCTCTGGCCGAACACACGCGCGAAACCGCCTTGAACACCGGTGCCGGACTGGAACCGCATGAAGTGCGCCTGCTGGTGCAGGGCGAAACGCGATGGATACGGCAGACCGCCGAGCACGAACTGGCGGCGGATGGCAAGCTGTTGCGCGCCGTCGGCACGGTCCAGGACATCACTGATCGCAAGTTGGCCCAAGCTGCGCTGCACGAGAGCGAACAGCGCTACCGCACCCTGCTTGAATGGACGCCCGAGGCCGTCGCGGTCCACCGTGATGGCCTAGTGATCTATGTCAATCCAGCCGCCGTCACGATGATGGGTGCGACATCGTCACATGACCTGATCGGCAGGCCGATCATCCATAGCGTGCATCCGGACTATCGTGACCTGGTGCTGGCACGCGTGAAGCAGGCCGGCACACAGGGCTTGGCGACGCCGCTGATTGAAGAGAAATTCATCAAGCTCGATGGCACCCCGATCGATGTGGAGGTGCAGACGACGCCGATTATTTACGACGGCAAGGCAGCCATCCATGTCGCCATGCGCGACATCAGCGAGCGCAAACGTGCCGACGCGGCATTACTGGAAGGCGAGAAGCGCTATCGCGATGCTGCCGAAGCAGCCGGAGGATATATCTGGGAGATGGGCCTTGACTTCCGGTATACCTTTGTGTCGGAACGTGCCGAAACGCTACTCGGTTTTGCTTCGGATGAATTGATTGGTCATAGGCCCGCCGAATTTATGCCGTCGGGCGAAGTCAACACTGTCAACGACTGGTTCGAAAACAACCCAATCGGGGACGGATCCATTCGCGGCCTTGAACACCGGATTGTCACGAAATCAGGTGCAATATTCTGGGCACAGGTTTCGAGAATTCCCCTCCTCGACAACATAGGTGCGATTGCCGGCTATCGCGGCACGACCTTTGACATTACCGCGCGCAAGCAGGCTGAGGCCGCGCATACCGAGCTTGAGTCGCAGCTGCGCGAATCGCAGAAAATGGAAGCCATCGGCACGCTCGCCGGCGGCATTGCGCACGACTTCAACAACATCATTGCCACCATTCTCGGTAATGCTGAGCTGGCGCGTCAGGATGCAGGCGCCAATGGGCCGGTGCTGGAGAGCCTGGAAGAAATTCGCAAATCGGGCAATCGGGCGCGTGACCTGGTGCAACAGATACTGTCATTCAGCCGTCGCGAACCCACCAGGCGCCGCTTGCTGGTATTGGCGCCGGTCATTGAAGAGTCAGTGCGACTGCTACGCGCCACGCTACCTGCGCGCATCGCGCTTGAGATGCGCTGCGACGCTGACGTGCCGGCAGTGTTGGGGGACAATACCCAGATCGAGCAGGTGCTCATCAACCTGGCTACCAACGCCATGCAGGCGATGCGCGATGCCTCGGGGCACATCGACATACGGCTCGATACCGTGATGCTCGATAGATCGCTGGCGGAACAGCACCCGGCGCTGCAGGCCTTGTTGGCCCATCACCCTGGCCGTACCGTACGCCTAAGCGTCAACGACGATGGCCCCGGCATGGCCGCGGACACGCTGGCGAGAATTTTCGAACCGTTCTTCACCACCAAACCCTTCGGCGAGGGAACCGGGCTCGGCTTGTCCGTGGTGCACGGCATTGTGCGAGCGCACGAAGGCGCGATCGTGGTCGAAAGTGCCGTTGGCCAGGGAACCACGTTCACGCTGTTTCTGCCGCCGGCGACCGCGCCGTCTGGCGCACCGGCAAACGATCAAGATGCTGCACCTGCCAGCAGCGCAGCGCCGATCGGCGCAGGCCGCCAGATTCTCTATCTTGATGACGATGCCGCACTGGTATTCCTGGTCAAGCGCCTGCTCGAACGGCACGGCATTCGCGTCAGCGCCCACACCAACCAGCAGGCGGCGCTCAAGGCGCTGCGCGCCGATCCGGCCGCCTTTGACCTGGTGCTGACCGACTACAACATGCCCGAGATGTCGGGACTGGATGTCGCGCGCGAAGTGCAACTGATCCGCGCCACGCTGCCGGTGGTCGTGGCCACCGGTTTCATCGACGAGCGTCTGCGCGCACAAGCGGTAGGTGCGGGCGTTCGCGAGGTGATTCTCAAGGCCAGCGCGGTCGAGGATTTTTGCCGCACCATCGAGGCGCTGCTCCCGACGACTGGTTGACCGCAGTGGCGGCGCTCAGCGCCGCCACATCCAGGTGCTTCGCCGGGCTTCGCCACGGCCCGATCACGTCGACTGGACGCGAGGCTGCGTCACTGCGCCGTCGGAGACCAACGCAGCGCGGCGGGCGCGCAGCAGGGCTCTTCATCGAAGGCAATGTCGCCGGCCGCATCCGGTGCGCCACTGGCAACGAGGTCGCGAAATCCAAACAGTTGCGCATCCATCAGGTGCGACGGCTTGACGCTGGCGAGACTGGACGCAATCGATTCGATGCGTCCGGGAAAGCGCTTCTCCCAGTCGGCCAGCATGTGCTTGATCTCGCGCCGCTGCAATGTCTCCTGCGCGCCGCACAGGTTGCACGGAATGATCGGAAACGCGCGCACGGCGGCAAAACGTTCGAGATCGGCTTCCTTGACATAGGCGAGCGGGCGGATCACCACATGCTTGCCGTCGTCGGACACCAGCTTGGGCGGCATTGATTTGAGCTGACCGTTGAAAAACATGTTGAGGAACAACGTCTCGAGGATGTCACCGCGATGGTGCCCGAGTGCAATCTTGGTGGCACCGAGTTCGTCGGCGACGCGATACAGGATGCCGCGGCGCAGGCGCGAACACAGGCCGCAGGTGGTCTTGCCCTCGGGGATGACGCGCTTGACGATCGAGTAAGTATCCTGCTCTTCAATATGGAACTTGACGCCGCGCCGGGTCAGGTAGTCGGGCAGCACGTGCTCGGGAAAACCCGGCTGCTTCTGGTCGAGATTGACGGCGATGATGTCAAAGTCGATTGGCGCGCGCTGGCGCAGCAACAGCAGGATGTCGAGCAGGCCGTAACTGTCCTTGCCGCCCGACAGGCACACCATGACGCGGTCGCCGGGGACGATCATGTTGAAATCGCCGATGGCGCGCCCGACTTCGCGGCAGAGACGCTTCTCCAGCTTGTTGTCGCTGTAGGCGCGCTTCTGGTCGCGCTGGGTGAGCGGAATCATGGCAACCGTGGTCATCGTCATTTCCGTCTTCACAGGTAAATCGAACGCCCGCCATCGACCGCAAGAATCTGGCCGCTGACATAGCTCGTGCCGGCGAGCAAATAGGCGACGGCCCCGGCAATTTCCGCATTGCCGCCCTCACGCCCGAGCGGAGTGGTGGAGAGGATGCGCGCGCGCTCGGCGGCGGGAAACTGTCCGCCATTGGTGGCGTCGTCGGGCCAATTGATCGCACCGGGCGAGACGCCATTGACACGCACCTCGGGCGCCAGTTCCAGCGCGAGCGAACGCGTGAGACCGGCCAGACCGGCTTTGGCAATCGAATAGGCCACGTAATCTTTGAGCGGCCGTTCGGCGTGAATGTCGATGATGTTGACGATCGCACCGCACGTTTTCTTCAATTCGGGCGCAGCAGCCTTGGCGAGAAACAGCGGCGCCTTCAGATTGCTCGCCAACAGTTCATCCCATTGCGCCGGCGTGATGGAGTCAAGCGGGGTGGGGAAAAAACCGGAAGCATTGTTGACCAGGCCATCGAGGCGACCAAAGGCCGCAACAGCCGCTCCCACCAAGCCTTGCAGGCCATCGACCGCGGACAAGTCCAATCCATGCGCCTGTGCGGAGCGCGGCCGCTTGGCATTGAGCTCATCCGCCAGCGCCTCCGCTTCGCTGTGCGCGCTGCGATAGTGAATCAGCACGTTGCCACCATCGGCATGCAAACGCCGCACAATGGCCGCGCCGACGCGACGCGCGGCGCCGGTGACAAGATAGACCTTGGGTGACGGGATGATCATGGATGAACGCAATCGGAGTCGAGCGGCAGCTGCGCCAGGCCTGCCAGCGGCGCTACACGCTGTGACGGTGCCGCTACACACTGCCGGTAAGATGCCGATTTTACAGTGACGATCCGCACGCCCTTGCGTCAATCCGCCCATTTGCCGGCACCCGATGCCCACGCCAGCGCCGCGAGCGCAGCCCTGAGCGCACGCGTGCGCGCTGAAATCCTTGTCGCGGGCGGGTCGATTTCGTTCGTGCGCTACATGGAGCTCGTGCTCTACACACCACAATTGGGTTATTACAGCGGCGGGGCGGCAAAGTTTGGCGCCGCGGGCGACTTTGTCACCGCGCCGGAGCTCTCTGCGCTGTTTGGACGTACCCTCGCGCGCCAGGTGGCCGACGTGATGGCAGCAGGCAGTGCCGAGATACTTGAATTTGGTGCCGGCGGCGGTGCACTCGCTGCAGTCCTGTTGAACGAACTCGAACAGATCGGCGCGCCCTGCCGGCGCTATCGCATCATCGAAGTCTCCGGTAGCCTGCGCGCGCAGCAGGAGGCGACGCTGCAAGCGCAAGTGCCGCATCTGGCGCACTGCGTCGAGTGGCTCGATGCATTGCCGGCTGCGATCAATGGCTGCGTGATCGCCAACGAGGTGCTTGACGCGATGCCGGCGCATTGGGTTACCTGGCGCGATGGCGCGCTGCTGGAGCGCTGCGTGGCCTGCGACACCAGCGACGCCAGCGGTTTCATCGTCACGGAACGGGCAGCGACCGGCGCGCTGCGCGCAGCGATGACGGCGCTGGCAAGTACGCACAACCTGGCCGACGGCTACACCAGCGAAATCAATCTGGCGGCAAACGCCTGGATCAACACCCTCGCACCGCATCTGCAGCAGGCCATGGTGCTTTTGGTCGACTACGGCTTCCCGGCGCACGAGTTTTATCACCCGCAGCGCAATGGCGGCACCCTGCGCGCGCACTACCGGCATCATGCGCTCGATGACCCGTTCTACCTGCCGGGATTGTGCGATCTCACCACCCACGTTGATTTCAGCACCGTCGCCCTCACGGCACAGCAAGCGGGCCTCGATGTGGATGGCTACACCAACCAAGCGCAGTTCCTCATCAACTGCGGTATTACCGAACTGCTGGCACAGAGCGATCCGCAAGACGCCAGACGCCACGGCGCGCTCACGCAGCAGGCTAACGCATTGCTCTCACCCGCCGAGATGGGCGAGTTGTTCAAGGTGTTGGCGCTGTCACGCGGCCTGTCGCGCCAGACAGCAGCGGGTTGGCGCGGATTTGCCAGCGGCAATCGCGTACAAACGCTCTGACGCAACGTGCTCGTCCCCGTGAACACAGCAGCGCGCACCCCGACCCGTATTGCCTTGTTTGCGATTGCCGGTGCGCTCGCCTTGACGCTGGTGCCGGCACAGGCGGGCGACGCCGACGCGCTCGTCAATGCTTCGCGCACACGCTGGGAGCAAAGCCCGCATGGCGAGATGTTGCGCCGGATCATTCCCCCGGTGATCAGCCCGGCGCAATTGCCGGAACCGAAATCGCGGGGCGCGCGCCTGACCGCGCAATATTGCGTGCAGTGTCACAACCTCGCACCTCCCGCCATGCATCATGCCGCCAAGTGGCCAGCCATCGTGCAACGCATGACCCCGCGCATGGAAGGCCGTGGCAACATGGGCGTGATGATGAAGGAGCTGATGGCCGATGTGCGCGCGCCAGACCCGGAGCAAACGCGCGTCATCACCGCCTACCTGCAAAAGCATGCGCAAAAGTTCGTAGAGCAAGCGGCGCTCCCCGAAGCCGGCAAGACGCGTGCCTGGACGAGTTATGTGCAGGCCTGCGCGCAATGCCACATTGCGCCCGACCCGAAGCGCCATCGCGCGGCGGACTGGCCACGTGTGGTGACGAGAATGGAACAGCACATGACCTGGATGAATCGCGTCGTCGGATCACGCAGCAACCCGGTGGAGCCGCAATACCGCAGCGAGGAAATCAACGCCTATCTGCAGCGCTACGCGCGCAAGTGATGAGCGCCTCGCGATGGCGCGCTAGACCTTCGGTGCCGGCACGTTCATGCCGCGCCCCACTGCCGGCCGCTTGCTGATGGTGTCGAACCAGCGCTTGACGTTCGGGAACGCGTTCAGGTCCACCTGATGCCACTCGTGGCGCGACACCCACGGGAAGGTGGCGATGTCGGCCACGGTGTATTCGCCGGCCGCAAGATAAGGCGTAGCGGCCAGATGCTTGTCCATCACGCCATACAGGCGGCGCGTTTCGTTGTGGTAACGCTTGATGCCGTATTCGATCTTCTCGGGCGCAGCGCGCATGAAATGGTGGGTCTGGCCGAACATCGGCCCCACCCCGCCCATCTGGAACATCAACCACTGCAGCGCATCGTATTTGCCGCGCACCGAGGCGGGCAGAAACTTGCCGGTCTTGCCGGCGAGATAAATCAGGATCGCACCCGACTCCATCAGGTTGATCGGTTTGCCGTCCGGTCCATCCGGATCCGTGATCGCGGGAATCTTGCCGTTCGGGTTGAGCGCCAAGAACTCCGGGGTGAACTGGCCGTTCTTGCCGATGTTGATCTCGTGGGTGCGGTAGCGCAGCGCGCACTCCTCGAGCATGATGGAAACCTTGCGGCCATTGGGGGTGCCCCATGTGTACAGATCAATCACGACGGACTCCTGGTCAAGTGGAAAACGAAACGGGCGCTTACGCTATCACATCGCGCGCGGTGCATAGCCGGCCTTGTGAAGGGCGGCGGCGACAGCCGCCACCCGCGCTGCCTTGACTGCCGCAGCGATCGATTGCGCATCGGCATGCTGGCGCGCGACGGCGCCGGCGTCGACGCCGCGCGCCGCATGGAGGGCAGCGAGCAGACGTTTGGCCGTCCCCTTGGCGTCATCGGCAGAATCGGTCGCGTAAAGTTGTGCGACGGCGATGAGCGAGAGAAAGCGCGCTTCCTGGCGCAAGCCATCGGCACTGTGGATCAACTCGGCAAGTGCTGCTGCGTCAAGCGCAGAGGCTTGCGCAAACGGCCCGGCGTGCCGCAGGTAAACCAGCACGAGATCACGACAGTCGTTGGGCACGCGCTGGCGCTCGGCCAGTTGCGCTGCCTGCGCCGCATCGAGCGTGCCGCACAGCGCGGCAAAGCGCGCGGCAAGCGAGAGCTGCAAAGCAGCCGCCTCGCGCAACGCGGCAAGATTTCTGGCATTGGCATCAAACGGCGCAAACTCCGGCAACACCTTCACGAGTGCGCCGCAGGCATCGAGCACACGCAACATTTCGACCGGGTCTGCTTCCATCAGGCCTCGCGCGAGTTCCTGCCAGACGCGTTCCGCTACCAGGGCATCGACCTCGCCACTGTCTGCCATCGCACGCATGAGTGTCAGCGTCTCCGGCGCAATAGCAAAGCCGAACCGAGCAGCAAAGCGCGCGCCGCGCAGGATACGCACCGGATCTTCGGCGAAGGCCGGGCCGACGTGGCGCAGCAGCCCGGCCTTGAGATCATCCGCGCCGAGATAGGGGTCGATCAGCGTGCCCGCATCGTCAACCGCCATCGCGTTGATCGTGAAATCGCGGCGCGCGAGGTCTTGCTCCAGTGTCACGTCGGGCGCGGCATGAAAGGCAAAGCCCCGGTAGCCCGGCGCAGTCTTGCGCTCGGTGCGCGCGAGCGCGTACTCCTCTTGCGTCACCGGGTGCAGAAACACCGGAAAGTCCTTGCCCACCGGCCGGAAACCCTTGTCTACCAAGGCTTCTGGCGTGGCGCCGACCACGACGTAGTCGCGGTCGATGATGGTGATGCCGAGCAACTCGTCGCGAACGGAGCCGCCGACGCGATAGATTTTCACGCGTACTTGTCGTCGTAGCGCGGCGTGGCATGCCCTTCCGCTGCTGCCAGTTGCGCAAGATTGACCAGCGCGGGCGCAGCGAGCATGTGCCGCATGTAGGCCGCAGCGTTGCCCTGCATCGCCACGTTATAGGTTTGCAGGCGAAATACCACCGGCGCGAACATCGCGTCGGCAATGCAGAACTCGCCAAACAGAAACGGTCCACCCGAGGCTTCGATGCATTCGCTCCATAGTGCTTGTAGGCGCGCAATATCGGCCGCGACGTCGGCGTTCATGCCCTTGCCGGGATAGCGGTTGCGAATGTTCATCGGCATGTGGGTGCGCAACACCGTGAATCCCGAATGCATTTCGGCGGACGCAGAGCGCGCCCGCGCGCGCAACGCAGAATCGGCCGGCCACAGTTTTTTGTGCGGGAATTTCTCGGCCAGATATTCGGCGATGGCGAGCGAGTCCCACACCTTGATCGTGCCCGCGCCATCCTCGTCGAGCAACACCGGCACTGTGCCTGAGGGTGAATGGCGCGCAATATTCGCGGCGGTATCGGGCTCGGCAAGCCAAACCTGGATTTCCTCGAACACAATGCCGGCCTGGGTCATCAGCACCCATGGGCGCATCGACCAGGACGAATAGTTCTTGTTGCCGATGACGAGCCGGAGCATGTTGGTCCGGCGCCTAGCGCCCCGCGTGATCGCGAAACAGCATGTAGCGCTCCCTGGGCGACTTGCCGGCCAGATAGGCGGGCACCACGGCTTCCATCGCCGCCGGCGTCACGCCCAGTTCACTTCCGACCGGGCCCTGCATCACGTTGTCCACTCTGGTCGAATCCAGGTTGTCGCGCGACAGCATCTCGACCGGCGAGAACTCCATGGCCCACGCCTGCAGATAGGCCAGTGCGTCAGGCAGACCGATGACTTTGCGTGGGTGGCCACTGACGGTCCCGGCATATTCCATCAACTGCTTCAGGGTATAGACGGCTGGACCGGCAATGTCGTAGGCATTACCGAAGGTACGCGGTTCATCGAGGGCATTGACGAAAGCCTGGGCCAGATCTTCAACCCACACCGGCTGCAGCTTCGCGTCCGGCTTGCCCAATAACACAAAGGGCGCGAACTTCTGCATCCATGCAAACAGGTTGATGAACTTGTCGTTGCGACCAAACACCACCGACGTGCGGAAGATCGTCAGTGCGGTTTGCTGCACCCCGCTCGCCCCGTGCGCCGCGCTTCCCGCCACGGCATCGCGCACCGCGGCTTCGCCGGCGGCCTTGGAGCGCAAATACATCGATGGCCCGTTCGCGTCCGCGCGCAGCGAGCTCATGTGCAGGAGGCGCGGCACACGAGCTGCGACGCAAGCTTCGGCGACCTTGCGGGCGAGATCGACATGCACCGCCTGGAAGCGCCGGCCATAGGGCGTGCCCGTGTCGCTGTGCAGCACGCCGGCCAGATTGATCACGGCGTCGACGCCCTGCACCAATCCGGCGAGGGTCTCGGGCTCGCTAACGTCGGCTTCGACCACATCCGCCGTAGGCAGCAGGATCAAATGTTTGGCGCGCTCACGGCGGCGCGTGGGGACGATGACGCGTTTACCGAGTGCGCAAAGTCTGGCGACGATGGCGGAGCCGATGAAGCCGCTGCCGCCGATAACGAGGATGGTGCGCGAACTCATGTCAATTACCTGATTCAGGACGGGAAGAGGCGTCATTTTAGCTTCGCAGCCGCCCTATCCCCCACTCAAGGTCAAGGTGTATCGCTGGCCTTCTCGTCGCCACGTCTTGGCGGAATCATCGCGAGCCGCTCCTTGAGCGACTGCGGCTTGCCGCTGAACAGTGCCGCGTAATAGGTGGCATTGCTCATCACCTTCTTGACGTAATCACGCGTCTCGTTAAAGGGAATCGACTCGGCGAAGATCGCCGCTTCCATCGGCTTGATGTCGCGCCAGCGGCGCGGACGGCCGGGCCCTGCGTTATAGGCGGCCGAGGCCAGCACCGGGTGGTTGTACAGGTCGTCCTGCACGATCTTGAGGTAATTGGTGCCGAGCGTGATGTTGGTTTCGAGGTCGTTGACCTGGCCGTGGTGATAGTTCTTGATGCCGACTTTTTTGGCAACCCAGCGTGCGGTGGCGGGCATCAATTGCATCAGCCCTGAAGCGCCCACCACGGATTTGGCATTGGTCATGAAACGGCTTTCCTGGCGCATCAGGCCATAGACCCAGGCGTCGTCGAGGCCGAGATCCTTCGCCTTGGGGCGCACCTGATCAGCGTGCGGACTCAAGAAGCGCAGGTTGAAGTCGTGGATCGCGGCGGTCTTGTCTGCCGTGTTGATGGCGCGATCCGGCAGGTCGTTCTGGCGCGCGAGGGTGGCGGCGGCGATCAACTGTTTGTCGTCCATGCCGCGAATGGTCCAGACCCATTCGCGCGTGGCCTCGGTGCGCATGCCGAGTCGGTACAGCGTGAGGGCGCGCTGCAATCCGGGCGTCGCGGTGATGGTGTCGAGGTCTGAACTGAGGGGCTTAAAGCCCACCGGCGGAATCACCGTCGCACGGCCGAGTTCTTCGGCAGCAAGCTGGCCGTAAAAACTGAAATCGCCGGCGATGGTTTCAAACAGCGACTTGGCGTCCTCCGGCTTGCCCTCTTCGCGCAGGGCGCGGCCTTGCCAGTAGGTCCAGGCCGGGTCGCGGCGCGCGACCGGGGTCATGTCCTTGACCGCCCGCAGCACCAGTTTCCAGTCGCGCGCGCGCAGGGCGGCACGCACCATCCATTGCAGGTATTCGTCGGAGAGCTGGATATCTTCAGCTTCACGGAACCATTCATCGGCCTCATTCATCAGCTTGCGTGAGGCCTGATAGCCGATTTGCGCCCAGCCCCACTGGCGCTCGGTTTCATTAAAGGGCTTTTTGCTGTGCCTGGTCCAGAACACAGCAGCTTCGCCTGGATCACTGCGCGCCCAGCGGCCGATGGCGATCAGTACCAGTTCGCGCTGCGCGCGCGTGCGGCCATCGATGCCTCTTTTCAGAAAGCCCTCAGGCCGGCCGTATGCGGCATCGAACTGTTTGTGATCCATCGCCTGGCTGTCAGGCAAATATTCGGCTGCGCGCCGTGCCGCGTTCGGCAAGCCGGCATCAACCAGTGTACGCACGCGCTCCCAGACGTGGCGGTCGAGAATGCGGCTGTCCGCCAGAAGCGCTTCGCTCATGCTCACGCAGCCTTCGGGCAATTCGCGCGGCGTCAGCCACAAGGCCAGCGCTTCGCGCGCGGCTGTTTCGTCCTTTTTCTGATGGCGGCGCTGCAGCGTGAGGCAGTTCACCTCGAGATCATCAGCGCTAATTTTGGCGCGTTCGGCGTCAAAAACATCCCACGCATCGCGCCGCGCCAGCGCTTTGACCAATTCAATGCGTACGCGCTCTGACAGATAGCTCTTGTCGTATTGCGCCAAAAACGCGGTTTGCGCGGCTTCGGCGGCGTCGCCCCTCAATTGCAGGGATTGCCAATAAGGGCCATACATTTCGAGCGGATGGCCCTTGAAACGCTCGCTCATCGCAATCAGCTTTTCGCGCTGGCCAAGCTTGACGGCATCACGCGCGGCAAGAAAGGCATCCTCCGGGCTTGGCTCGGGACGCTTTTGCGCGAGCGCGGCAGACAACATCAGCGTACTCGCGCAAAGCAGTGCGGCGAGGCGGGCAGAGGGAAAAAGGCGCATCGTAGTCATCCGATTCGAGAATAGCACAACGCTTGATGTTCACTTTTCGCCGACGCCCTCTGCCTTCCCGCGCATGCGAGCGGCGCGATTTTGCGCGGCCGCCTGGCAGTCAGATTCGGCGGAAAATGCAGTCGCTATGATAAAATTTAGTGTTAAACGCTTGTTTCTAAAACAAAAGTTGGGAAAACAAGCGGCTCCAGACGTCGTGCAGGCGACGCACTGGCAAACACTTCCCGACGCCTCAAGCACCATTTATTCCGCACACCAAGGTGATCTCAATGAACTCCTCCTCTTTCGCTCCCAGCAAAAAAATCAGCTCCTTCCATCCGCCCCAGCGCACCCTGCTTGGCCCCGGCCCATCAGAAATCAACCCGCGTGTGCTGGCCGCTTCCAGCCTGCCCTCAATCGGCTATCTCGACCCGATTTTTGTCGACATGATGGATGAGTTGAAGCAACTGCTGCGCTACGCCTACCAGACCAACAACCAACTCACTTTTCCCTTGTCCGGCCCCGGTTCGGTCGGCATGGAGTCGTGCTTCGTCAACATGGTCGAGCCCGGCGAAAAAGTCGTCGTGATGAAAAACGGTGTGTTCGGCGGCCGCATGGTGGAAAACGTGCAGCGTTGCGGCGGTGTGGCCGTGGTGGTCGAAGACGCCTGGGGCGAGCCGTGCGACCCGCAAAAACTCGAGGACGCGCTCAAGAAGAATCCCGACACCAAAGTGGTGGCGTTCGTCCATGCCGAAACCTCGACCGGCGCGCAATCCGACGCCAAAACCCTGGTCGCCATCGCGCACAAATACGGCGCGCTGACCATCGTTGACGCGGTCACCTCGCTGGCCGGCACGCCGGTCAAGACCGATGAATGGAACATCGATGCCATTTATTCCGGCTCGCAAAAATGTCTCTCGTGCGTACCGGGCCTGTCACCGGTGTCCTACAACGAGGAAGTCATCGCCAAGGTCAAAAAGCGCAAAGACACCAATCGCGTGCAAAGCTGGTTCATGGATTTGAACCTGGTGCTTGGCTATTGGGGTGACACCACCCGCACCTATCACCACACCGCTCCGATCAACAGTCTGTTCGCCCTGCACGAAGCGCTGCTGATGCTCAAGGAAGAGGGTCTGGAGAACTCGTGGGCGCGCCACCAGCGCCACCACACCGCATTCAAGGCCGGCATGGAAGCCATGGGCCTCAAGTTCCTGGTCAAGGAAGCCTACCGCCTGCCGCAGATGAATGCGATCTGCATTCCCGAATCGATCCAGGCGCGTGAAGCCGAAGTGCGCAAGACCTTGCTCAACGAATTCAACATGGAAATCGGCGCCGGCCTCGGCCCGCTCGCCGGCAAGATCTGGCGCTTCGGCTTGATGGGTTACTCGTGCAAGCCGGAGAACGTCATGCTGTGTCTCTCAGCGCTGGGTTCCGTATTGATGGATATGGGCCACACGGTCAAGGTCGGCGAGGCCGAAGCGGCGGCCCACTCGGCCTATGCCTCAATGCATGCCTCGGCCGCCCAGGCCAAGCTGCGCGCAGCGGCGTGATGGCGGCACGGCTCCCCTTGCCACGCTGCACCTTGCCGCCACGCGCGCAATGCGCGCTCCGCGCTGACTGAACATGGCAAGCAGCGGCGACCGCACCAAGGAGCCAACGCAGCATGTGCCGCAAGGCGCTGCTGCGGAAGACTGTGTGGTGTTGTTCGCTGATGTCGCCGGCAGTACCAAGCTCTATGAGGCTTTCGGCGATGCGGTCGCCAAGAAATTGGTCGACGAGGTATTGGCTGCACTCACCATCATCACGCGCCGTCACAGCGGCCGCGTGGTCAAGACCATTGGTGATGAAGTGATGTGTGTCTTCACCGACGCTGCGCGCGGCTTTTACGCTGCAGCCGACATGCAGCAGAAGATCGACTCGATGCCGGTGGTGGGTGGCAGCAAACGGCGCATTCGCATCGGCTTTCATTCCGGGCCGGTGATCGAGGAAAAAGGCGACGTATTCGGTGACACCGTCAATACCGCCGCGCGCATGTCGGGCCTCGCACGCGGCATGCAAATCATGACTTCGCGCGCCACGGTCGATGCGCTGCCGTCGAACCTGCGCGGCCGCACGCGCAGTATTGCCTCGGTCTCGGTCAAGGGCAAGACCGATGACGTAGCGGTCTGCGAAGTGCTATGGCAGGATGAGGACGACCTGACAATGACGGTGGCCGCACTGTCGGCGACCACGATCCAGGCCGAGCTCGCCCACCAGATCGTCCTGCGGCACGAGGGTACCGAAATCACCCTCGATGCCGGCCGCACCAGCGCGGGGATGGGGCGTGACCCGGGCAGCGACATCGTGATCGCCGATGCCAAGGCGTCACGCCACCATGCCCGCATCGAAAAGCGCCGTGACAAGTTTTTTCTCGCCGACCAAAGCACCAACGGCACTTTCGTGACCTTCAATGGCGAGCGCGAAATCGCCCTGCGGCGCGAGGAAATCATGCTGCGCGGTACCGGGCAAATCCGCTTCGGCCACAGTGCCACCGAGGGCTCCGGTGAAACAGTTGACTTCACCCTCGGGGCCTGAGGCTCGGTACCCGGGCACGCGCCGCGCTGCCCCGTGACGCGCCTGCTCGCGCATTCCATCGCACCGCCACCATGTCATCACCGCCACCCGCTGCCGTGCCCGACAACCCGCGCGAAGAGTTATCGGTTGAACTCAAGCGCCAAACGTCCGAGTTTCTGGCGCGGGTGCAGGTCAAGCGCACCGAGTCGATCAACTTGCAAAAAGCGCATGCCGAGGAGTTGAAGACGGCCGTGCTGGCCGAGGCGCAGGCGCGGCGAGCACGTGATTTGGCAGTGGCGCGCGTAGAAAAAACCCGGAGTGAGCGTGCCGCCGCGGAGGAAGCAGCAACCCGCGCTGACGCGGAACTTGCGCAATTGCGCGCCAGATTGGCGGAGACCGAGCGGCGCATCCAGACCGCGGGCACGGCGCCGGTGGTCAATCCGGTAGCGGCAACCGGCACTCCCTCTGCGACAGCAGCGCCCGCCCCCCTGGACCGTCAGGTGCAGGCTGCGGAATTGCGCCGCGCCACCCTCCAAGTGAACGAACTCGAAGCACGCCTGCGCGAGCTGACCAGCCAACGCGAGCAAGTCGAGCATGAGCGTGACCAGTTGGCCCAGGCCGCGCAGGCAGCCGCACGAGAACGCGCCCAGATGCAAGAGGCCAAGATCCAGATGGAACGCGAGCACGCGCAGCTCGCTGCAGCGTACGCACAGTCGGGGCCGGCGCAAGAACAGCTTGCCGCCACCTTGCGCGCGGCAGAGGCGGAGCGTGACCGGTTGGCCGCTGACCTGCGCGCCGCTCAGGCAGAACGTGCCGAGATCACTTCTGCCATGCGCAACGTCGAGCAACAGCGCGACCGCTGGGTCGTGGACAAGCTCCGGGCCGAGACCGAGGGTGCGCGCCTGGCTGCCGCCCTGGGCAGCGCCGAACAAGAACGCGACGCAGCCCAGGCCGCGCGCATCGAAGCTCTCGCCGCTGCGTCTGCCCCCGCTGCAGTGGCAGATGACGCTGTCGCCGCTGGCGCGTCCTCCGGCTCCACGGCGCAGCAGGCGGCCGCGGCCCCTGCCACGCTTGGCGTGACCCAAAGTCTCCAGGTCATCGCCGAGAGCTATCAACCCGGCGCGCCTTCTGCATTGGGCGGCCTTAGCCTCGCGTTCCCCACTGCACAAGGGACCGCCGAATTGCAGCAAACGGAAGCAGCCATCGAAGCCGAGCGTGCCAAGGTTGCGGCAGCAGCGAAGAAGCTTGAAGAAGCTGTGCGCGCGCGCCTTGCCACCGAGCAACGGGTGCGTAACGAAACGCAAAAACTTGAACTGGCAGAGCACGAACTGGCAAAGGCCGAACAGGAGCAGCTAAGGATCGCCGAAGAGGTGGAGCAGGAAAAATCCCAGCGCACAAGCCTGGAACAGCAACTTGCCGATGCGCGCACTGGCCGCGCGGAGCTGGACCAATTCCTGACCGACACCGCCGCCGAGCACGATCGCAAAAAGCGAGAACTTCAAAGCCTGCGGGCACAGACTGACGCCACACTGGTCGATCTTGCGCGCGCCAACGGCGAACTCAGGGAAACCGGCGTGCGCCTGCTGGAAGCCCGCACCGCGCAGGAGACACACGCACCTGCCTTCGGTGCGGCGAAAGGGGCATTGGCCGATACGCTTGCGCAAGTCGCTTCTCTGGAGAGCGATATCAAGCGCGAGCGCACCGCCCTGAGCGCTGCGCAAGAAGACCTAAGCAAGGTGCGCAGTGAAGCCGCGCAGCAACAGGACGAACTGGCGGCGGCCAGGATAGAGCAAGACCGTGCGGCGGTGTCGCTCACTGCGGCGCGTACCGACGCCGCTGCGGCTGCGCGCGACGCTGCCACAGTGCGCAGTCAGGTGGAAGCGAGCCGTGTTGCACTTGCCGCTTACGAGGCGCAAGCGGCCGATCATCAAACCCGGCTGACCGAGGCGCAAACGCAGGCTGCCGCGCTCGAATCGGGCTTGCGCCGTCAACGCGCCGCACTGGACACGATGCGCAGTCACGTGGTGGCCGTACGCGCCGAGCGCGCGCAGGCGGAGCAGGAACTGGCGGATGCAGCAGCGGCAAAGCAAGGCGCCAAAGCCATACTGGATGCTGCCCGCGAACAGACCGCCCAAACGGCACGCGAAGCAGCAGCGGCGCGCGCGCGCCTTGACGCAGACCGCGGCGTGCTGAACGACCATGAAACCAAGGCCGGCGCGCTGAAGGCGGCACTGGCCACGGCGCTGGCCACCTTATCGGGCCTTGAGGCCGACACTGCGCGTGAACGCGAGGCCCTCACTGCCGCAGAGCAGGCGCTCGATGCGGTCAAGGCGCGCCGCGCCGACGCTGAAACGCGCCGCGGCGAAGCCGATGCGCGGCGCGCCGAGTTGCAATCGCAAGTACTCGTCGAGCAACGCGCGCTGGACGAGCTGACACGCCAGATCAATGGCTTGACCGCGCGCAAAGCGGAGCAGCAGGCGATCCTGGACGCCGGCGAGAGCACGCTCAAGGAAACCGCTGAGCGTACCAGCATGATTGAGGCGGCGCGCCGTCAACGCGAAGCACAGCTCGTCGCGGCAGCGGAACAGAACGCAGCAATGGCGCGCGACATGCGCGCTGCCATCAGCGAAAGGGACGAAGCACAGCGGCAGTTGGATGGCTTGCGCGCAGAGCGGCAGACACTGGAAGAAAACGCGGCACGCGAGCGCGGCGCGGCGGCGCGCGAGCACAGCGCAGTGCAAACCGGACGCGCTGGCCGCAAGCGCGCCGAGATCGAGTTTGCCGCGCTGCGACAGGAACATGCGGACGGAGCAGCGCGCCTGGCCGCCGCCAATGCGGCGCTGGAGGATCTGCGCGCCGCCGTCACAGCGATAGAGCAGCAGCAAGCGGCCGCCGGCAGCGAACTGGCAGCCCGCGAGTCTGCCCTCGACACCCAAGCGCAGCAATTACGCGCCCTGGAACAAGAACACGCACAATCAGAGCAGGCAACTGCGGCAGAACACGAGCGCGCAGCCCTGGCCCGCACGCTACTCACCACGGCCCAACAGGCGCTCGCCGAAACCGAGGAGGCCACCCGGAACGCCATCAGCGAACGGACCAGCGTCAGCCACGCCTTGCGTGCAGCACAGGGGCAGCGCGACAGCCTGCTTGCGCAAATCGCCGCCGCCAAGGCCGAGAGTGACGCTGCACAAGCCGCTTGGCAGTCAGCGCGATATGATGCGGCGGCCCTGGCACGCCGCGTCACACTGGAACAGGAGGAGAGCGCCCATCTGGACACGCTGCTGCAATTGTCGGCAGCGGAACGGCGTGCACTCGATGCTGATTACGCGCGCGCGCGACTGGCACAAGCGGCGTTGCGTGCACAGTTGGCTGCGACGGCTGCCGAGGCGGCGGCGGCGGCAACCACCGCGACGCTCAATGCAGCGAGCGCAGCGCGCACGAGCGATGCGCTGCTGGCAGAGCATGCCGCTGCCGCAGAATCAGCCGAACGTGCGCTTGCCGAAGCACTGCTGCGCGTGCAAACTGCCGAAGCAGCGCGTCAACAGGCAATTGCACAAGCTGAACACATCGCGTCTGCGCCACCGGACACCTCCGCTCTCGACGCAGCACACAAGGCCGCTGCCGAAACCGCCGCCACGGCGGCGCAACAGACCGCCAACAGTCTCGCCGAAGCCGCTCTGGAGGCCCTCAAAGAACGCGAAGACACGCTCCGGTCAGAACTGCGTACGCGCGAGCAAGCGCTGCAACAGCAACATGCCGACACCGAATCGGCGCTGCAATCGGCTGCCGCAGACTTCGCCCAAATCGAGGCGCGCCTGATCGAAACCGAAGCCGCTCAACAGGATGCCCAGACACGTCTCGATACGGCGCGTACGCGCGGTGCAGCCGCGCTGGACGTGCTCAATCACGAAGAAGCCGCCGCCGCCGAGATCGAGAAAGACCTGGCGGCTGCCAGGGCGCGCACCATCGAAGCACGTGCCACTTTGCAAATGGCGAGCGAGCAGACGGCTCTCAGTGAGGAAGAGGCGCGCGAATTTGCCGCCGCCGCGCATGCCCGCGTAGCCGAAGCCACAGAGGCGGGAGAAGCGGCGGAGGCGGCACGATCGGCAGCCGCACAGGCCGTTGCCGAGGCTGCCCGGATCGCCGCAGCCGACGCCGCACAGATTGCCTCGGCAGAGGCCGCTCATCAAGCCGCCAAGGCCGAACTTGAACGCTTGCAGCGCGAAATCGAACTTGCCACCCTTGACTCTGCCGCCGCGCGCAACCGGCTTGCACTCGAACGCTCTGACGAAACCACCGCCCGTGTGGAACTGAAGCAAACACTCCAACGCAAGCCGGTCCGTGTCCGTGCCGCGTCAGCGGAACGCCGCTGGGCACGCTATGGCGTGCCCGCAGCGCTGGCGGCCCTGCTGGCCGCCGTCTATTTCATCCCGCGTGTGCTGCAGCCGCCGCAAGATGTCCCACAGGCGCAGTCCACACCCCGCGACGCCGCAACTGCGGCTTCGCGCCCAAGCCCCCCCGCTTCTGCGGCCCCCGCAACCGCCATGGCCACGCCCGTCGTGACACCAGCGGCGGCTCCCGGATCGAACCCGGCATCGAACCCTTTGGCTGCGCCTGCAGCGGCAGTAGTCACGCCGCTCTATTCAGTCGACGCCAACGCGCGCCGCGACCTCAAACTCACCTATGAGTTGAAACCACGTCAGCGCAAGCCTTAGCACGGATCGTCCGGCCCCGCTAGCAGCGTACCCACAAGAACCGCTTCAGGAGCGGTTCTTCACGACATCCCCCTGCAGCCACATGCTACGCTACCGCTGCACGCAGCAACCGGCCCGCATGATATTGCTGAAGCAACTCTTGCTCATGCGCACGCGCCACCGCCAGATGCCGCTCTTTCACATGCCCATAGCCCCGAATCTCCTCGGGCACCAACGCGATTGCAATCGCCGTCGCCATGTTGTCCGTCGACAGCGTCGGAAGCAGCCCCGATACCGTCTCCTGATAGGCCCCGATCAAGGCGCGCTCGCCGCGGCGCTCCGCGGTGTAACCGAAGACGTCAAGCGCGGTACCGCGCAGGCCCTTGAACTTCGCCAGCACGCCAAAGGCCTTCATCATCCAGGCGCCATAGGGCTGCTTGACCAGTTCTCCCTTGTCATTGCGTGACGCCAGCAGCGGCGGGGCAAGATGAAAGCGCAATTGGTAGTCACCTTCGAACTGCGCGCGGATTTTTTCCATGAATGCCGGGTCAGCGTGGAGTCGCGCCACTTCGTATTCATCCTTGTAGGCCATCAGCTTGTAGAAATAGCGCGCGACCGCTTCAGTCAATTTGGTGCCGCCCACCTTGGCCGCTTCCGCCTGCCGCACTTGCTCGACAAAATCGCTGTAGCGCCTGGCGTAAGCGGCGTCCTGATAAGCGGCGAGAAATTCCACGCGCCGCGCGATGACCTCATCGACGTTGCGTGACAGGCCCGCAGATTGACTGCGCGGCGTGATCATGACGACCTGCGCCGGGGTGGCAATGCGCTCCACGGCAGCCGCATCGACTGCGGCATAGCGGCCCCAGCCAAAGGCCTTTTTGTTGAAATCGATCGACACGCCGTTGAGTTCAATCGCGCGCATCAAGGCAGCTTCCCCCACCGGCAGCAGACCTTGCTGGAATGCGTAACCGAGCAGGAACATGTTGGTGGCAATCGCATCACCCATCAGAGCGGTGGCCAGACGGTTGGCCGCCACCAGGGTGAGCGCGGGTTTGCCGGCGGCGGCGTTGCCTGTCGCTTCAGCAAGCGCTTGCTCAAGCGCGATGGCAGGCAGCTTCCAGTTCGGATCTTTTACAAACGCTGCAGTGGGCGCGAGTGTGCTGTTGACCAGCACGCGCGTGCGCCCGGCACCGATGCGCGAGAGCACATCCTTGCCGGCGGTGACCACCAGGTCGGCACCAACGACAAGGTCGGCCGCCGCGGTACCGACGCGCGTGGCGTGGAGGTCTTCATTGCGCGCGGCGATTTGCACGTGACTCGTCACCTGGCCGCCTTTTTGCGCCAGGCCTGACATGTCGAGAACCTGTGCGCTCTTGCCTTCGAGATGCGCGGCCACCGCAACGATCTGGCCGATGGTGATGACGCCGGTACCACCGATGCCGGTCACCAGCATGTTGTAGGGTTGCACGACGGCGGGAATCGCCGGATTGGGAAAATCCGGAAACGCCGTCGCGTCTGCGCCAGCCTTGGCGCTGGCACTGGGAGCGCCGACCTTGGCGGACTTTCTTAAGGTACCGCCTTCCACCGTCACAAAGCTCGGACAGAATCCGTTGACGCAGGAGTAGTCCTTGTTGCACGCCGATTGGTTGATTTTGCGTTTGCGGCCGAATTCGGTTTCGAGCGGTTCGACCGAAATGCAGTTCGACTTCACCGAGCAATCGCCACAGCCTTCGCACACCGCGTCGTTGATGAAGGCGCGTTTGGCCGGGTCGGGAAACTGGCCGATCTTGCGGCGGCGGCGCTTTTCGGAAGCACAGGTCTGGTCGTATATCACTGCCGAGATACCGGGCATCTCGCGCAATTGCTTTTGCACGGCGTCAAGCTGGTCGCGATGATGCACCGTGGTGCCGGGCGCCCACGCTGTACCCGCTGCGTATTTCTCCGGCTCGTCGGTCACCACCATGATCGGTGTGACGCCTTCTGCGTGCAGTTGTTGCGAAATCAGCCACGGGTTGAGCGGGCCATCGTGGCGCTGGCCGCCGGTCATGGCGACGGCGTCGTTGAACAGCACCTTGTAGGTAGCGTTAACCCTGGACGCCACCGCCGCGCGAATCGCCAGCAGCCCGGAGTGGAAGTAGGTGCCATCACCAATGTTGACGAACACATGCTTCTCGTCGGTGAAGTGCGCCGCCCCGGCCCAGGTGACGCCCTCGGCACCCATGTGCGTGAAGGTCGAGGTCTCGCGATCCATCCACTGCGCCATGTAATGGCAGCCGATACCGGCCAGCGCGCGCGAGCCTTCCGGCACTTTGGTGGACGTATTGTGCGGACAACCGGAGCAAAAATACGGTGTGCGCACCGCTATCGGCAGGGTTTTGGCAAGCGCCCCTTCCTTGGCATCGAGAAACGCAATGCGTGCGTCGAAACGGGTCTGAAGATCGGCTCCCACCAAGGGTTTCAGGCGCATAACCAGTGCGCGCGCAATGATCGAGGGGGTTAGTTCGCCGTGCAGCGGCAGCAGCGGCAGACCTGCGCCATCGGTCTTGCCGGCAACGCGTGGTGCGCCCGGCAAGCCAAACAAGATTTCCTTGGTTTGCGATTCGATCAGCGCGCGCTTTTCTTCGACGACAAAAATCTCGTCAAGCCCCTGCGCGAAGTCACGTATACCGGTTTCTTCCAGCGGCCAGGTCACCGCAATCTTGTAAAGGCGGATGCCGAGGTCTGCTGCCACCTTCTGGTCAATGCCGAGGTCCGCTAGCGCCTGCCGCGTGTCGGCGTAGGCCTTGCCCGCCGACGCGATGCCCAGCCTGGGCTTGACACTCGCGCCCTCACGCCACAACACCTGGTTGAGTTTGTTCGCGCGCACATAGGCCTTGACGGCAGGCAGCTTGAAATTGAGCAGGCGCGCTTCTTCACCGATGAAATCGATGTAGTTGAAGCGAATCGACAGGCCATCGGGCGGCAACACAAAATCCGTGGGTATGACCGGCGCGATGCGCCCCGCGCCCAACTCGACTGTCGCGCCCGATTCGACAATATCGGTCACGCACTTGATGCCGCTCCACAACGACGCATAACGCGACATCGCAAAACCATGCAGGCCGTAGTCGAGAATGTCCTGCACACTGGCCGGGTAAAACACCGGCGTCGAACACGCGATCAAAATCTGCTCGGACTGATGCGCGGTGGTGGACGACTTCGCGCCGTGATCGTCGCCCGCCAGCGCCAGCACGCCGCCCCAGGGCGACGTACCAGCCATGTTGGCGTGCTTGAACACATCGCCGGAGCGATCCACCCCCGGCCCCTTGCCGTACCAGATGCCGAACACGCCGTCGTAGCGGGCACCGGCAAACAGGTTCACCTGCTGCGTGCCCCAGATCGAAGTGGCGGCAAGGTCTTCATTCACACCGGGCTGAAACACGATGTGATGCTCCTTCAAATGCTTTTTCGCCTTGGCGAGCGATTGGTCGTAGCTGCCCAGGGGCGAGCCGCGATAACCGGAGATGAAGCCGGCGGTGTTCTTGCCCAGCCTCGCATCAGCCTGCCGCTGCAACATCGGCAAGCGCACCAGCGCCTGGGTGCCGGTCATGAACGCGGCACCATTGTCGAGGGTGTATTTGTCGTCGAGGGAAATCGACTCGAGCAGCTTGGGATCAACCGGGGCATTCATGGCGGGTTCCAGTGAGTACAAGGTGGTGGTGGTGAAAACGCAGGGAAGCGCGGGGAGTAGTGAGTATAGACAAGCGCGTGCGAAAAGTTTTTCCCATTTTTGCGTGAAATGGCAGACTTGCGATACATTTTGCGTTGCACAAACCTGCATTTTAGGAAAAAACATGTCGCGAATCGCAAACAGGCCTCCCGGCCCTGCACTCAACCCCGAACTCGATCGCACTGATCTGAAAATTCTCGACGCCCTGCAACGCAACGGGCGGCTCACCAATGCCGAGCTTGCCGACAAAGCAGGCTTGTCTTTATCACCCTGCTGGCGGCGCTTGAAGCGCCTCGAAGAATCCGGCGTGATCGAAGGCTATCAAGCAGTGCTCAACCACCGCGCGCTCGGCCTTGGCGTCACCGCCTTCGTGCGCGTTGACATCGAGCGCCACACCCCGGCGATGGAACGCCGCTTCGAAGACGCGATTGCCGACCTCCCCGAGATCGTCTCGTGCCATGTGATCTCGGGCGAGGGCGCGTTCATGCTGATGGTGATGACCGAGTCGCTTGAAAGCTTTTCAACATTTGCCCTCAACACTTTGATGGCCTTACCCGGTGTCAAGGACACGCAGACCAGCTTTTCTCTCAAGGAAGTGAAGAAGTCGTCGCAACTGCCGCTGCGCCAGCTTGAACGCAGGCTGCGCTAGCAGCCGTTCTGCTCAGCGCCGCCGCGCGCGATGGTAAGTGCCATCACCCGGATGCAGCAGAGTATCGCTTGCAAGCAACTGACCCGGTTCGATGGTCGCGCTGCCCTCAGCGCCTGAATAGAGCGGCGCAAAATCGATCCTGGCCAGCGCCAGCAGATCGTCAAGGCTGTCGAGCACAAAGTAGGTTTCCTGAAAATCGTCGATGCGATACCGCGTGCGCATCACGCGCGCCAGATCAAAGCGCACGCGGTTGGGTGACGCATCATCGAGCGCAAACACGGTTTCCGTGAACGACGAAGCGATCCCCGCGCCGTAAAGGCGCAAGCCATCGGCCTGCTGCACCAGCCCAAACTCCACGGTGTACCAATACACGCGCGCCAGTTTGTCGAGCATGCCGAGTCGTTGGGCACGCAGCCCGCCTTCTCCGTAGGCCTGGATGAAATCGGCCATCACCGGATTCATCAGCATCGGCACGTGGCCAAACACGTCGTGGAACACGTCCGGCTCTTCGAGATAGTCGAGTTGATGCGCTTGCCGAATGAAGTTGCCGGCCGGGAAGCGCCGCTGCGCCAGATGCGCAAAGAACACGGCGTCAGGCACCAGGCCCGGCACGGCCACCAGTTGCCAACCGGTGTGGCGCATCAGTACGTCATTGAGGGCACGAAAATCAGGCATCGCCTCGCGCCCCATCGGCAGCGCGCGCATGCCGTCGACAAAAGCCTCGCACGCGCGCCCCGGCAAGAGCTTGGCCTGGCGGTCAAACAGGGTCTGCCATACAGCGTGTTGCGCGGCGGTGTAATCCGCCCAGCCTTGGTCGATGGTCCAGTCTGCGCGCCGCGGCGCAGGTAAGCCGCTCATGTCTGCGCACCGGCGCCATCGGCAAAGCGCGCGAGGTCAATGTCGCGTCGCGTCAGCCCGCCCGCATCGTGGGTGGTGAGCAGGATGTCCACGCGGTTGTAGACGTTGCTCCACTCCGGGTGATGGTCATGGCGCTCCGCATACAGGGCGACGCGCGTCATGAAGGTAAAGGCCTGGTTGAAGTCGGCGAAGCGGAAGCTGCGGTGAATCGCCCCGCGCGCGGCATCGTGCGTCCAGTCCGGCAACGACTGCAGTGCCTGCGTGAGCGCGATAGAGTCGAGTTTGGTGGCCATGTTCACGCACTCTTGAGAACGCCGCGGCGCATCTGATCGAGTTCGATCGATTCAAACAGCGCCTTGAAATTGCCTTCGCCGAAACCCTGGTCACCCTTGCGCTGGATGAACTCGAAAAAGATTGGCCCGAGCTGGTTTTCGCTGAAGATTTGCAGCAACAGCGCACCTGCCTTGCCATCGACCAGAATCTTGCGGCGGTGCAGTTCTGCCAGCGGTTCGCCGTGGCCAGGGATGCGCTGGTCCACCAGTTCGTAATAGGTGTCGACGGTATCGAGCAGTGCGATCTGATTGGCGCGCATTGCGTCCACCGTGGCGAATATGTCGGATGCCCCCAGCGCAACGTGCTGGATGCCCTCGCCGTGATACGCCGAGAGATACTCCTGGATCTGCCCTTCCTTGTCGTTGCCCTCCTCGTTGATCGGAATGCGGATCATGCCGCAGGGGCTGCTCATGGCCTTCGACTTGACGCCGGTCACCTGGCCTTCAATGTCGAAATAGCGGTTCTCGCGGAAATTGAACAGGCGCTCGTAAAAACCGGCCCACTCATCCATGCGGCCGCGGTAGACGTTGTGCGTGAGATGGTCAATGTAGGTCAGGCCATTGCCTTTCGGGTTTAGATCGGCGCTCGAATCTTGCGAACCGTGCGCGCCAAGAGATTCGAAATCAACATCGAAAAATCCGATATTGCCGATGTCGCCCTCGCGCGCGCCATTCTTGCCCCGCCAGCGGTCGATCAGGTAAATGAGTGAATCGCCGATGCCTTTGATCGCCGGAATGTTGAGTTCACCGGGCCCGCTGCCGCCATCGAAACCCCAGGCACCCAGATCAAGCGCACGCCGGTACGCCTGCGCCGCATCCTGCACGCGGAAGGCGATGGCGCAGATCGATGGCCCGTGCATCCGCGCGAAGCGTTGCGCGAACGAGTCTGGCTCGGCATTGACGATAAAGTTGATTTCACCCTGCCGGTACAGCGTGACATTTTTGCGCCGGTGCCGGGCAATCGGTTTGAAGCCCATGCGCATGAACAATGCGCCCATTGCCACCGGGTCGGGGGCGGCATATTCGATGAATTCAAACCCGGCAGTGCCCATCGGGTTGTCCCACAGATCGGTGTTCATGCCATGACTCCGTGCGATCAAGAACAATCATTGTAGGCAAGATTCTTCGAGCTTCATGTTGAACTCGCGATTGATGCTAGCTGGCGTGATCGGCTCGAACGCCGGTTTCGCGCCAGCGCACCTCAGCGAGACTAGCGCGTTGCCGTTGCCGAAACTATGGAGAGTTGCTTGAACCATGACAAAAAACATACCTCTTTCGAGGCTGTCATGTTTTTTGGAAAGATCAGTAAGCCGGGTAAACCTGCAGGATCAATCTGGGTTGTCGATCCATTTTTCGGCTTCGATCAAAATCGACAACGCACTTGGCCCCTGCGTCAACTGCGAGGTACCAATATCTGCGGAGAGCACATTGGGGTTGCCATTGCGCTCGATTCCATCCGGCGCAAGATCGAGCCACGCACCGGTCGCCATCATCACTACGCCCGGGATCAACGCATCGTCGATGACCACGCCGGCGAGGCACGCACCACGGTCGTTGCTCAGGCGCGCGATGTCACCAGCGGCAAGTCGGCGTGCCGCTGCATCATTTGGATGCATGTACAAGGCTTCGCGACCCGCCACCTTGTTGGCCTGGGCGACCGGGCCCGGGTCCATTTGGCTGTGCAAACGATCCGGCGGCTGGATCGTGATCAGGTGCAGCGGATGGCGCTTTGCGGCGGCTGCGCCGAGCCATTCAGCCGGTGGCAGCCATGCCGGATGCGGCGGGCAATCGGCGTAGCCGAACGCGGCGATGGTGTGCGAGAACAGCTCGATCTTTCCTGACGGCGTTTGCAGCGGATGCGCGGCAGGGTTGTTGCGGAAGGCTTCGAACAGCACGTAGTCGCCGCCGCCCGGCGCGGGGCGCGGCAGTTCGACCCAGCCTTGCGCAAAGAACGCATCAAAATCCGGCAGCGCCACGCCTTTGGCTGCGGCGCCGTCGCGCACGCGCTGCCAGATCGCCTGCAACCAAGTCTGCGTGTCGCGGCCTTCGGTGTAGGCCTGCTCGTGACCGGCGCGCGCCGCCAGCTCGCGAAAAATGTCGAAGTCATCGCGGCTTTGATGCACCGGTGCAATCGCGCGCTGCATCGCGAAGATGAAGTTGTCGCGCGACGAGCCGCCGATGTCGTTGCGCTCAAGCGGCGTGGTGGCGGGCAGCACGATGTCGGCGCGCTTTGCGGTCGCGGTCCACCAACTGTCATGCACGATCACGGTGGCCGGTTTGGCCCAGGCGCGCGCGAGACGGTTGAGGTCTTGATGGTGATGGAAGGGATTGCCGCCGGCCCAGTAGATGAGATCAACATCGGGGTAGACATGCTGCGCGCCGTTGAACGCATACTCTTCGCCCGGCTTCTCCAGCATGTCAGTAAGGCGCGCGGCCGGAATCGTTCGCTTCGCGGGGTTGGCGCCGGCGTCGAATTCAGGTGAAGGCAAATCCGCGCGCGGCTCGCCCACCGCATTCATCGAGCCGTGACCAAACGCGAAGCCGCCGCCGGGCAGGCCGATCTGGCCGAGCATGGCCGCCAGCGCTATCGCCATCCAGTAGGGCTGCTCGCCGTGGTGCGCCCGTTGCAGCGACCAGGTGAGCGTCATCATGGTGCGCGTCGATGCGGCGCGGCGCGCGAGGGTGCGAATGAGGTCTGCATTCACACCGCAAATCTGCGCGGCCCAGGCTGCGGTTTTCGCCACGCCATCATCAGTGCCGGTGATGTAGCGCTCCAGCGCTTCGAACCCGGTGCAGTGACTGTGCAGAAACGCGCGGTCGTGGCGGGCTTCAGAGAGCAGCGTGTGCGCCATGCCGAGCATCAGCGCGGAGTCGGTGGTGGGGCGCACGCCGATCCATTCGGCGTCAAGCAATGCGGGCGCATCGCTACGGTTTGGGCTGATCACGACAAACTCAACACCGGCAGCGCGCGCGTGTGTGAGCCACTGCGCCATCGTGTGCGCACCCGCTCCGCCCGAAGTCACCTGACCGTTCTTCAACGCGAGGCCGCCGAAACAGATCATCAACTTGGTATGGCCCACCACGCTGGCCCAGTCGGTGACCCGCCCCGACACTGGTGCGTGGGTGCCGATCACATGCGGCAACAAAAATTGCGCCGCGCCCCAACTGTAGTTGCCGGTTTGATCGACACAGCCGCCGCCGGAGAAGAGAAAGCGCCGCACCTGGGTGCGTGCGTGATGAAAGCGCCCCGCTGACGACCAGCCATACGAGCCGCCAAAGATGCCCTGTGCGCCACGCTCGGCGCGCACCCGGGCGAGTTCGTCCGCGACCAGCTTGAGTGCCTCGTCCCACGAGACCTCGACATAGTCATCGCGGCCCCGCTGCGAGCGATCACGCGTTGCCAGCCACCCGCGCCTTACGGCAGGGCGTTGGATGCGCAGCGGCGAGTAGGTCATTGCGGCAATCGCGTCCAGCATCGGCGAGGGCGCCGGGTCGTGCGCGAACGGCTCGCAACGAACCAGGCGGCCGTCTTCCACGACGGCGGTATACGCGCCCCAGTGGACTAACTGTGAAAAGCGTTGTGCCACAAGGCTTTGCAGCGTGCTCTACAAGGTGCCGGGATAACCGCCGCCATCGATCAGCAGATTCTGCCCGGTGATGAAGCCGGCATGCTGCGAGCACAGAAAGGCGCACAAGGCACCGGCTTCTTCGGCGCGGCCATAGCGTTCGGCCGGGTTGCTGCGCCCACGCGCTTCCCACAGTTGGTCAAAGGTTTTGCCATCGCCGTTTTTTCCGTCGGCAGCGAGCATGCCGAGGATGTGGTTCTTCTGCGCGTCGGTCGCGAACACGCCGGGCAGCACGTTGTTGACAGTCACGTTGTGTTTCACGGTCTGGCGGGCGAGACCGGCGGTAAAACCGATCAACCCCATGCGCGAGCCGTTCGAGAGCGGCATCTCGCCCTGCGGCGATTTCACCGAGCGCGAGCTGATGTTGATGATGCGACCAAACTTGCGCTCGATCATGCCGTCCACCACCGCGCGCATCATCGCAATCGGCCCCAACATCATCGAGTCCAGTGCGGCAATCCACGCAGCACGGTCGAGGTCACGAAAGTCTCCGGGCGCCGGCCCGTCCGCGTTGTTAATCAGGATGTCCGGCGCGGGGCAAGCGGCGAGCGCGGCGGCACGCCCTTCCTCACGCGTAAGGTCAGCCGCCACATACGACACCTGGTGACCGCTATGTGCCGTCAGCTCTGCCGCCGCCGCGTGCATGGTCTCCAGATTGCGCGCGGCAATGGTAACGAGCGCGCCTTCGCTGGAAAGCATTTGCGCTGCCGCGCGGCCCATGCCACGACTGCCGCCAAACACCAGTGCGCGTTTACCGCGAAGTCCCAAGTCCATGATGATCCTGAAAAATTGGCGAACCCCAAGTGTAGCAATCAGTGCGGCAATGATAACGACACGCGCCAGGATGAGACTTGCCCTGAAGGGTCTTTGTGATACTTTGCGGTGCCATGAGGGCTGCAGTCTTTGCTGACCCGTCTGGCCGCGCGCCAGAATCCGCTGTGCCTGATCGATCAAAGATTCCCCCATTGCCCCACGCCCCTGCATGACCTGCGCCGCTGACTCGCTCCGGCGCGCCGACGCCACCGCCCAGGCCGCCGCACTCGCTGCCGGGCAGGTCAGCGCTGCCGTGTTGACGCGCGCCACGCTCGACGCGATTGCGCGCGACAACCCGATGCTCAACTGCTATCTGCATGTCGCTGCCGACACAGCGATGGCAGCGGCGCACGCCGCAGACGCGCGGCGGCAACAGGGCCGCGTCATCGGCTCGCTCGACGGCATCACCGTAGCGATCAAAGACAACATTGATGTGGCCGGCATGCCCACCACGGCGGGCATCGGCCTGCGCGCCGGGCGCATTGCCGCGACCGATGCCTTTGCGGTCGCGCGCCTGCGCGCCGCCGGTGCGGTGCTGACCGGCAAGCTCAATCTGCATGCTGCGGCGATGGGTGCCACCAGCCACAATCCGTATTTTGGTGACTGCCACAACCCGCACCGCCACGGCTTCACGCCGGGCGGCTCCAGCGGCGGCTCTGCAGCGGCAGTGGCCGCAGGTCTGTGCGCGCTGGCGCTGGGCAGTGACACCATGGGTTCCGTGCGCATTCCGGCCTCGTATTGCGGCGTGGTCGGCCTCAAGGCCACCTATGGCCTCATCAGCACGCGCGGCGCGGTGGTGTGCAGCCACCGGCTCGATCATCTCGGGCCGCTGACGCGCAGTGTGCGCGACATGCAGCTCGCGCTTGATGCTCTAGCGGTGTTTGATCCGGCGTGTGGTGATGGGGCCGCCGCCGCGCACGCCGCCCCGCTGGCCCCGCCGCTGTCTGCGCCCAGACTCGCCGCACCGTTGGCGGCGGATTTGCGCGCTGCCGGCTGCGAGCCGGCCATGCTGACGCTGTTCGAGGCGCAACTGGAGCGGCTCGCCACACTCGGCATGCCATCGGTGCGCGTGGCATTGACGGACTATGACTTCGGCCGCGCACGCCGCGCCGGGCTGGTGCTCTGCCTGGCCGACCTGCTCATGGAGTATGGCGACGAGTGGGCGGTGAGCCCGGTGGCCTTTGAGCCGGAACTCGCGCCGCTGTTGCGCTACGGCGAAACCAGAGATGCCACCGCACGCGCCGCTGCACGCGAACGCGTCGACGCCGCGCGCGCGTTGGCCAATGCGTGGCTGGCGCAGGCCGATGTTTTTGTGATGCCGGTGGCCGCACAGCGCGCGTTTGCGTTCGCTGATCCGGTGCCCGTCCATCAGGCCGACTGGTGCGCGGTCGCCAACATGGCGGGGGTGCCGGCGCTCGCAGTGCCGATGCCGGTGCAAGCCGGTGAGCTCCCGGCGGGCTTGCAACTGCTGGCTCGGGCCGGATACGAGCACACCTTGCTGGCGGTGGCGCAGCGTTATGCGGCGGCGGCAGTACCCGCAGTGACCCCCGCAGCGGCTTCGATGATCCAACACCCCATTCCCTGAAATCCTTGCCCTGAAACCCCTGCCCTGAAACCCCTGCCCTGAAACCTTTGGTGGGAGCGGCTTCCCGCAATCAATGTCCGATAAGCCTTGGTGGGAGCGGTTCTTGACGATGCGGCCTGGTGCGTTTTCTGGCGGTACCGGCACACAGGGTGCCGTAGACGGATACAATTGTGCGCAATCAATCTCCCCGCCCACCGGAGCACATCATGTCCAAGCTGCGCATCGAAGGTTCATTCGTCGCGTCCGTCACGCCGTTCAACCAGAATGGCGAAATCGATTTTGGCGCGTTTCGCACGCTGATCGATTTTCAGCAAAAACACGGCACCGCGGCCATGCTGTTCATGGGATCAACCGGCGAGCCCTCGCTGTTGTCGCCCGAAGAAAAGAAACGCCTGGTGGTCGAGACCGCGAAGATGAAGCCGGCCGGCATGCACTTTTTTTATGGCTGCACCGGCAACACTGCGGACCTGGTGATCGACAACATCAAATGGGTCAAAGCCAATGGCGGCGATGGCGCGGTGATTGCGGCACCGCCCTACATCTGCGCTGCGGAAGACGACATTGAAGCCTTCTATCTGGAAGTGGCCGACGCCACCGACCTGCCGCTTGGCATCTACAACAACCCGCCGCGCATCAAGACCGATTTGCACTGGGATCACCTGCTGCGTCTGTTCAAGCACCCGAACATCGTGATCCACAAGGAATCGACCACGCGCGTGGGCCAGGTGGCGCAAATTCTCGCGGCCAAACCCGATGTCACCGTGATGTGCTGCGACTCGCCCAACTTAGGCCTCGTGGTACCGACCATGTCGCTTGGTGGGCACGGCACCGCCAACATGGGTGGCAACATCATCCCCGCCGAGATGGCCGTGATCTCGACGCCGTGGACCAGTTATGCCCAGGCCGACGCATTCAAGGAAACCTATCTGCGCATGCTGCCGGTGCTGCATTACAACTACTCGGCGATCAACCCGGTGGCGATCAAGAGCCTGATGCGCGCTGTCGGCCTGCCGGTTGGAGCGCTGCGCAAGCCCCTGAAAAACTATGAAGGCGAAGCGCTCGCGAAAGGTATTCGCATCGTGCGCGAGCTGGGCCTGGACAAAAAGTACGGCTACACGGTTGAACCGAAGCTGGCGCGGGCGGCGTAGTAGCTGAACTGCGGTGCAACGCCAACGCGGCACCGGGCCCCGGCGCTGCTTGGGTGCCGTGGTCCGATGGCGCGCTGCACCATTGAAATACACAGGCTGCCCGATCCGGGCAGCCTTTTTTGACTCTGGAGACATGATGAAGCAACTTGCCAAGGCGTTTTTCGCACTCGTTGCGCTCACAGCGGCGTTTGCCGCCCACGCGCAATACCCGGCGCGCCCGGTGCGCGTGATCGTGCCCTATCCGCCGGGCGGCACGGTCGATGTGGTGGCGCGCGTGGTGGCGCAGCGCCTGTCGGAGCAAATGGGGCAACAGTTCGTGGTCGAGAACCGCGCCGGGGCCAACGGTGTGCTCGGCAGCGACATGGTGGCCAAGGCCGCGCCCGATGGTTACACGCTGCTGGTGCAGGCATCGATCTTCGCGGCCAATCCGCTGTTCCTGCCCAACGTGCCGTATGACGTGCAAAAGGATTTCACGCCCGTCTCCAACCTGGGTGCCGTGCCGCTGCTGGTGAGTGCGCATCCGGGTGTACCAGCGGCCAACCTGCGTGAATTCATTGCGCTGGTCAAGGCGGACAGCAAGAAGTATTCGTTCGCCACCTCGGGCTTGGGCTCGGCGGGACATCTGTCTGAAGAAACCATCAAGCGCCAGGCCGGCATTCCCGATCTGCTGATCGTTCCCTACAAAGGGTCCGGGCCGGCGCTTACCGATTTGATGGGCGGGCAGGTGAGCGCGATGATTGATCCGCTGCCCTCGTCCTATCCTCTGGTCAAGGGCGGCAAGTTGAAGGCGTTGGCGGTCACCAGCAGCAAGCGCGTACCCTTCATGCCTGCCGTGCCGACGGTGGCAGAGTCGGGCCTGCCGGGCTTCGAGATGGTGTCATGGTATGGCCTGTGGGCGCCGGCCGGATTGCCGCGCGAGATCACCGCACGCTTGACCGCCGAAGCAGCAAAAGCGGTGCGCTCACCCCAAGCCGCTGAGCGTCTCGGCGAACAAGGGTTCGAGGCCTCGGGCGACGGACCGGAAGCCTTCGCGGCCTACATACGCGACGAGATTGCACGCTACGCCAGGATCATCAAGGAAGCCAATATCAAGGCTGAATAGGCCGCAACCGGCAACGCCGTGTCATCGCGCTACGCATTCCTCATGCTGCGGCGCCGCTTTCTGGGTCACGCCGTCTTGAGCATTTGCGCGGCGCCGCACCTGGCCGGCGCGCAAAGCGGCACACACCAAGGCGCTGCGCTTGGCGCCAACTCGGTGCCGGCCACGGGTGTCGCAGCGGGAAGCACTCGCGCCAGTGCCGTGCGGATGACGCTGGCGGCCGCTGCGTTGGTGCGCACCCTGAGTGCGCCCAACGCCCGCCGTGCACTGCTGGCGATTGACGCTCCCGAGCGTACCCGTTGGCGCTACACGCCGGGCCATCGCGCCGGCCTGACACTGGGCGAGATGAACGCTGCCGAGCGCGCTGCGGTACAGGACTTGCTCGCTGCGGCGCTGTCCGCAGTGGGCCGCGAAAAGGTAACCAACATCATCGAACTTGAGCTCGTGTTGCGCGAACTGCAAGGTGATTTTCGCGACCCGGATCGCTACACACTGGCGCTATTCGGCACGCCCGGCGCAACACTCTGAGGCTGGCGCTTTGAAGGGCATCATCTGTCGCTCAACTTCACGCTGGCGGGAGACCGCGTTGCGCTTGATGCGCCCAGTTTTCTGGGTGCCACACCGGCCACCGTCGCCGGTGGCCCGAAGCGTGGCCTGCGTGTGCTCGGGGAGGAGGAGGACCGCGCCTGGGCTCTGCTGCACGCGCTCGATGCAACCCAGCGTGACCAGGCAGTGATCGATTCACGCACTTACGGCGATATCGTTAGCGGTACCCCGGCCCGGCTCGATCCGATGAAGCCGGAGGGCCTGCGCGCGGATCGCTTGAACCCTGCACAGTTTGCACTGCTCCAGGAACTAATCGCCGTATTCGCCGGCACGTTTAGCGCCGACTTGCGCGACGCAAGGCTGGCGCGCGCCCAAGCCGGCGCGGCGGACACCCTGTATTTTTCGTGGGCCGGGTCCACCCGGAGGGGCGGACGCTACTACTACCGGATTCAGGGTGCGCAATTTTTGATCGAGTTTGACGCGTCTCAAGACGGCGGCAATCACTTGCACTCGGTGTGGCGGGATTTTGCGAGGGATTTCGGCGCACACCTGCAAGGAGCGAACCAAACCAGTGACGCCACCAAGTCTCGGCCGGGTACGCCATTTGGACGCGACCTGCTGCGTGACCACTACGCTGCGTTTGACCGGCCAGGGCTGCGTGCAGCGCACCGGCACTGATTGGCCCCCTGCAGGTCCGTCGGCAGAGGTTGCCCGCCTGGCGCTGCGGTAAACCGGGGTTATTTGGCCCGCTCAGGGCTGTAACCGGCCTCGCGGATCGCTGTTTGCAATAACGCGGCATCCACGTGCGACGCCACCTGCACGCGATGTGCCGTCAGGTCAATCTCGACTTCGGCTGCGCCATCGACGGCTTTGACCGCCTTGGTGATGGTGGCGGCGCAATGGCCGCAGGTCATGTCGCTGACTTGAAACTGGATCATGAAGGGCTCCTCTATCAGGATGGAACGAAAAAATCAGTATGAACCTTCCCACGATGGCAAAGTCAAGCCTTTGATCCTGATCAAGCCCTCTACTGCAGATTGACGCAAACTGCTTGACATTCCCACCATGGGAAGCTTCAAGCTGCTTGTCATCCACTCCATCCACGCGTGCCGACATGAGCAACACCCTGACCCTGTCGATTGAAGGCATGACCTGCGCCTCCTGTGTGGCGCGCGTCGAGAAGGCGATCGCCAAGGTGCCGGGCGTCGAGCAGGCAAGCGTCAACCTCGCCACCGAAGCCGCCACCATTACCTCTGCAGGCGCGCCCCCGGCCGCTGCCGTCGCACAGGCCATCGTCGACGCCGGTTACGAAGTGGGCCATCAGGACATCACGCTCGACATCCACGGCATGACCTGCGCCTCCTGCGTCAGCCGGGTGGAGAAGGCGCTCAAGGCGGTACCGGGTGTGACTGCTGCGGAAGTCAACCTCGCGACAGAGCGCGCAACCGTGCAGCTGCTCAAGTCAGCCACCAGCGGCGCGGCGCTGGTCGCTGCCGTGTCGCGTGCTGGCTATGAGGCAGCAGTGCATGCGGAGGATCAAGCCGTGACCGTAGGTGAGGAGCAGCGCGACCTGTGGCGCGAGCGGATGCCGGTGATCGCCGGCGTGCTGCTCTCGGCGCCGCTGGCGCTGCCGATGTTTGGCGACTTGTTCGGCAAACACTGGATGCTGCCGGCGTGGATGCAATTTGTACTTGCCACTCCGGTGCAGTTCTGGCTCGGAGCACGCTTTTACCGCGCCGGCTGGGGGGCACTCAAGGCCGGCACCGGCAACATGGATTTGCTGGTGGCACTCGGCACGTCCGCCGCCTATGGCCTCTCGATGTATATGTGGCTTGACGGTGTGAAAAATGCGCCGGAAGCCATGGTGCACCTGTACTTTGAAGGGTCGGCCGTCGTGATCACGCTGGTGCTGCTCGGCAAATACCTCGAAGTGCGCGCCAAACGCCAGACCACCGGTGCGATCCGCGCCTTGCAGGCCTTGAAAGCACCGACCGCGCGCGTGTTGCGCGATGGTGTCGAATCCGAAGTGCCGCTTGATGCCGTGATCGTCGGCGATCTGGTCGTGGTGCGGCCGGGCGAGCGCGTTCCGGTCGATGGCGATATTGCGGTGGGGGCCACCCATGCGGATGAATCCCTGATCACCGGCGAGAGCCTGCCGGTTGCGAAGAATGTCGGCAGCCGCGTCACCGGCGGCGCGGTCAACGGCGAAGGATTGATCCAGGTGCGCACCACCGCCATTGGCGCCGAAACCGCGCTGGCGCGCATCATCCGCCTGGTCGAATCGGCACAGGCCAAGAAGGCGCCGATCCAGCGCCTGGTCGATCAGGTCAGCGCCGTGTTCGTTCCCGTCGTGCTGGCAATTGCGGCCATCACCTTGCTTGCGTGGGGCTTGTCAGATGGCAACTGGGAACGCGCCGTCATCAACGCGGTGTCCGTGCTGGTGATCGCCTGTCCGTGTGCGCTGGGCCTGGCCACGCCCACCGCCATCATGGCCGGCACCGGCGTTGCCGCCAAATACGGCATCCTGATCAAGGACGCCGAAGCGCTTGAAGTAGCCCACGCGATCAACGTGGTGGCTTTCGACAAGACCGGCACGCTCACCGAAGGCCGCCCCACCATCACGGCCCTTCAGGCGGCAGACGGCGATGAAGCGACACTGCTGAAGATGGCAGCAAGTCTGCAGGCGGGCAGCGAACATCCGCTGGCGCGTGCTGTCGGCGCTGCCGCTCAAGCGCGCGGCATCACGCTTCTCGCGGCCACCGATTTCAAGGCCCTGCCGGGTCGTGGCGTGGAAGCGCGCGTGGACGGGCGCACCCTCAAGCTCGGTAGCGCGCGCATGCTTGAAGAAACGGGTCTAGACCAGGGCAGCTTGCGGGGCCGTGCCATTGAACTCGCTGCACAAGGCAACACGGTCTCGTGGCTGATTGAATGCGCGCCGAATCGCGTGCTCGGCCTGCTCGCCTTCGGTGACACACTCAAGGCCACCGCGGCCCTTGCGGTATCGCGCCTGCACGCCCAGGGCATTCATACGGTGCTGCTATCGGGCGACAACCAGGGCGCCGCACAAGCAGCGGCAAGCAAACTGGGCATTGAATCGGTGCGTGCCGAAGTGCTGCCCGGCGACAAGGCCGAGGTGGTGGCTGAGCTCAAGCTGCAGCCGGCAAGCAGCCAGGGCAACGCGAAGCCCTACAAGGTCGCGATGGTCGGTGACGGCATCAACGATGCCCCCGCACTCGCCGCCGCCGATGTCGGCATCGCCATGGGCACCGGCACCGATGCGGCGATGCACGCCGCCGGCATCACGTTGATGCGCGGCAACCCGGCGCTGGTGGCCGATGCCATCGCGATTTCGCGGCGCACCTATTCGAAGATTCGCCAGAACCTGTTCTGGGCCTTCATTTACAACTTGATCGGCGTGCCATTGGCCGCATTTGGCTTGTTGAACCCGGTGATTGCCGGTGCGGCGATGGCGTTTTCCAGCGTGAGCGTCGTCGGCAACGCGCTGCTGCTCAAACGCTGGAAACCGGAATGATGTTCTCGAACAACTATTTTGAGAATCCTGGAAAGTCAGCCACATGAAACCCGTCCCCAGCAGTACCGTCAACACTGGCACCATCCACATGGGCACCGTCAACATTGGCGACGCCGCCAAAGCGTCGGGTGTATCGGCCAAGATGATTCGCCACTACGAATCGATCGGCTTGATCCCATCGGCCGGGCGCACCGAATCGGGCTATCGCACCTATGCCGAGACCGATCTGCATCGCCTGCGCTTCGTCAAGCGCGCCCGCGCCCTGGGGTTTTCGATCAAACAGATCGAGGCGCTGCTGGCGCTGTGGGGTGATCGGCGCCGCTCCAGCGCCAAGGTGAAAGCGCTGACGCAAAAGCACATCGACGAGCTGGAAGGGAAGATTGCCGAAATGCAGGCGATGAAGCAGGCCCTGCAGCAACTGGCGCAGCAATGTCATGGCGACGACCGGCCGGATTGCCCCATCCTCGATGATCTGGCGGCGGAACAAAACAAGTCCAAAACGGGTCACAGGTGTTGATCGCGCGGCTGATTCAAGCAGCGTAGATAACAAAGTTGTAATTGCAAACGTCTTTTAAACCCACTATAGTCGCCAGATGATTCGATCCAAGACACTTCGAAGTGCCGCCCGGCTTTTGCTGGGTGCCTTCATCGCTGCATATGCGATGGTGTCGATGCCTGTTTACGCCAAGGCACCGCAGCCGGGGCAACCGGCAACTCCTGAGACAGCGGTGTTGGTCGAATTGGCTCCCGAGAAGCACTGCCAGGAACATGCGCAGCCGCAGGTTGACCCGGCACTGCTCCTGTGTAAGTTCCATTGCCTGAGCGAAATCCAGACTCTGGATCACCCTGAAGCGAGTGTGCCCGCACTGGCCGATGTATTAGTGCTGCTGGTTCCCGTAGAAGATTCGCACACTACTCGGAAACCGTTGGTAGGTAATGCTCTCCGGTCTGAAGCCAACCATCACGGCGGCTCCCCGCCGCTGTATGTAAGCACTGCGCGCCTGCGCATTTGATTCCTTGACGCTAGTGAATTGCCGTGTCCTCATGAGAGGACGCGGAGGTTTTCATTCATCGTCAAGGAGTCATCATGTTTTCCAAAAGTCTCTGCACTGCGGCGGCGCTCGTCACCGCTGGCGCTGCATCGGCGCAATCGCCTCACTCGAACCACTCGTCTCCTCCAGCCGCATCCGCAAAATACGAATCGGCGTTCGGCGGCTACCAATCATATATCAACGAAAAGCGCGCTAACTGGCGCGATGTCAACGACACCGCTGGTCTGCTCGGCGGCCACAACGCGCATTTGCGCGAGATTGAAAAAA